>DAOUXE010000100.1 GCA_030666765.1 Methanosarcinales archaeon | reverse complement strand
GAGGAGAGATGGCGATCGTCCGGAAATTGGGACATGTCAACTCCGATCTCGGCGATTACTGATGCTCCAGTGACCTCACCAATTGCTGGATGTGTCCGGATGAGTTTGAACTCCTTTTCGTATGGTTCGAGCTTTCGATAGATCTCTTCATCCAATTCACCGATCTGGCTGGAGAGCGACTCGATATGCTCGATATGCATCTTCAGCAGGAATCTGTGATGGTCTGTGACCCTGCCATCCATCGCCTTGATGAGAAGTCCGATCTTAGTCCGGAGTTTTCCTTTCGTCGTGGATTCAATCTCATCCGGAGATGGTTCATCCTCATTCAATAGAGCCATGATCCTCGCTTTCCCTGATACACCAAAAACATCGGTAGCAACCGTAGAGAGTCTGATGTTCACATCCTGTAAGATCTTATGGATCTATTATCAAATTAAAGAATGAAATCCATTCAGAGTTATGTGAAACTTTCTTTCATAGGTTTTTCTCGTTCGGAAGTAGGGGTATTCGGAAGTGCTGTAACCACGTCCTGCAACGAATCGACAGATGTCCGGATCATTGTGCGTTGCAGGAGATGTTGCGGAAGGAACGTACAACGCAACCGCGTATTTTGATGACATCGCTGCCACCATCACGATCGACGTTCGCCGCCTGACCTCGCACAATCTCGATTGCGAGATCGCAGATGTGAGTAGAGGTGGGCGGGTTACTTCTCTTGACGCGCTGATGATACTGCAGATGGCAGCGGCGGATTGATGGGGTCGATACTGACAGCGACGACAATTGGATCGAGCGCGATTCCATGTTCGGGGCGTCCGGGTGAGTCGTGCCCGAAAGTCCAAACATAACACTTATGATGATGGATAGGAAAAAGCGGTACATACCATAGGTGGTTTGGATGAATCAAAATATGAAATATATGTTGATGGGATTGCTTGTATCGCTAGTTATCGCATGTACCTGTGCGGATGCACTTGAGTTCGAGGGTAAGGCAGTACAAGTATCTGGAGAACAGACCAGAGATGTTGTCTGGGATAAAAACAATTTTGGAGGATTCTGTTACGATCTGGGTGGCAATGCTTGCGTTGGTACAGAAACACTGACGATCAAAGCTCACACACTCACAGGACCAGACGATCGAATCATCGATAAAAACCGCCTTACCTATACTATATCTCCGATCGGTCGGGGATACGAACTTTACAGGAACCTTGGGCTGACCGTGGACGGACACTCTGGATACTGGACCGAGTTCTGGCTGGGCGAACAACATGTAGCCATCGATGGACAACCAGACCAACTCGCGAAGACACTGGTCGAGTTTAACAGTACCGATACTAAGACCCTCACAGTTGGTGAAAAGTGGGATCTTGGTGGCGGATTTGTGCTTGAAGCAAATGAGACTGACTTGGAGGGGAGAAATGTTTGGCTTTATCTTTATAAAGACGGTAGCGTACTTGATGATGAGGTAATTGATACCGGAAGTTCCGATTTACAGAAACGTGTATGCACATACACAACGAGCCTGGGTGGAGAAGAGGACGTCCCACTATTTTCATGTTACGTCTCCGCGGTCTTCAATGGAACATGCTCTGATCTGGTGCAGATCAAATATGTTTTCTTGGTCGATGATGATGTGACATACCTTGGGCTCACCGGTGAGGACTATGGTGCCATGGAAGTGACGACTGTAAGTTCAGCTTATGTCACTCTGGAAAACGATGATGTAGTAATATGTCTGAATCCGGATACAACCGCTACCATCATGGGCAACCTATCCTTCAAAACAACCGATAACACAAGTGCAATAGAATTCTATCCGCACATCATCAGAGACAAGCCACCAGTGCTTTCGGGTGGTGGAGGTTTTGTGCTGGACGATTTCCGGATCGGTTCTGCATGGAATCTCTCTGAAGATTATTCCATTGTAGCAAAGGACGTTTCATTCGATGGAGATAAAGCACGGATTGTTCTGCTGAAGAGTGGTGTGGTGGTCGATGAGGCGCTGCTGACCGAAGAGCCTAAAGCGCCGGTTGATTCCGACTGCCAGTATAGATATGTTAAAGATGGAACTGAAATCATCAACGCAACCCTGAAGGCTGCATTCTGCGAAGACGACTTGAATATAGTTGAACTCGTAGGAGTATATCAGTGTTCGGAGATCAATGGCAGCATGTTGATCAACAACGAGTCTCATTTGTTTAAATCGGTGAATACAGGAGATGTCAATCGGGACGACTCCATCACCCCTGCAGACTCTGTGATCGCGCTGGAGCTCGTAGTCAGCGGTGGATGGGATCCAGTCGCAGATGTGAACGGCGACTGCAGAGTAACATCGCTAGATGCATTGATGATCCTGCAGCTGTCAACCGACACATAATAAAAGAAAGCCATCCCGCATCCGGTGTTTCTGCGTGAACCAGAAGAACAGATATATCATACTATTCCTCGCAATCATCCTGTTAGCCACAGCACTCCGCTTTTACGCGCTCGATGATCGGGTCTTCCACCACGACGAGGGCGTACACGGATATTTGACCTACAAATTATTTAAAAACGGAGAGTACCATTATGATCCGACATATCACGGTCCTTTTCTCTATTACTCGGGCGCAGCAATCTTCACACTCTTCGGAGACTCGAATTTCACAGCCCGGCTGCTTCCAGCGGTCGCTGGTGTGCTGCTGATCGTACTGATATATCGCTTGCGCGACCAACTCGGAGAATCGGGCGCGTTATTCGCAGCATCAATGATCGCAATCTCACCATCATTCCTGTACTATTCAAGATTCCTCAGAAATGATATATATATATCGCATTCTTTTCGTTGCTGTTCGTCGTATCTGCCGTAAAATATCTAAAACATGGACGCTACCGCCAGAGACTGCTCTATGTATGCACTGGATCCGTTGCAGGTGCGCTTGCGCTATGCGCCAAAGAGAATGCATACATCATCGCAGGAATTTTTACACTCTTCGTGCTTGGATATGTTATAGTCAATAAGGAGATAAACGCCATGAGGGTGGTCGATGCACTCTTGTTCGCGCTGATCTCCTTCATCATCTTTGCGCTATTTTATACAAACTTCCTGACAGACCCGGATGCGCTAATATCGGTGATACCGGACGCGATACACCACTGGGCAGAGATGCATAGGATCCAGCGCATCGGCGGACACTGGTCATTCTATCTCCCAATTCTTGCCCGGTATGAACTTCCAATCGTCCTGCTTGCGATTTCCGGAGGGGTACATTATGTAAAAAATAGAAATATATTTATGATATTTCTTCTCTACTGGGGCGTAACCTCGCTCCTCGTATACTCATACTTGCAGGAGAAGGTGCCATGGCTCGTGCTCCACATACTGCTCCCGTTCGCCCTGATCGCAGGTGCATATACCGGCGAGTTGTTGCCGTCCCTTAACAAGAGACCGCGAGCGATCGAAGTAGCGGTGGTGATCATCCTCGTGCTCTCTGCGGGATTGTTCATCCACCAAAGTATATTTATAAATTATTACGAAAACACGGATTCCGACGAGATCATAATTCACGACATACCAGTACACGGTATTATCTATGTGCAGACCACCTCTGAGGTGCTTGACACGGTTGGATTCATCGAAAAACGTGTCCGGGACGATCCGAACACAAGTATAACGATCGCCGCGCCGGAGAATGATTATTGGCCACTGCCGTGGTACATGCGAAACTACGATGGGTGTGGCTATCTTCATTCAGTTCCCGAGCATTCGGATTCCGATATAGCCATCGTTCCTGCGGACAAAACGCACAATATCACGCTTGACTGGAGATATTCGAAAAAAGTCTTCACGCTGCGCCCAGGATACGATATGGCGATGTACTATTACAACCCTGAATAGATCGCGTTCATGGTGGCATGCCTGATGCGCGCATTCATAAATGCATTCCTCATCAGCCTCTTCGAGTATTCGTCCTCGATCCATTCGAGACCTTTGAAAGCAACGCTTTGAAGCACCAGACCATGAGCGGGCGCGGGATGGATTCCTTGATGGACGGGGTGCCGCTTTGGGTCGAGTAATTCCCTGATCCAGCCGGAGTCCTGAAATCCCGCTCCGACCTGTTCTAATGCGGCAGCGATCCTGCGCACCATATTCCAGAGAAAACTCGGCGCCGAGACATCGATGATAACAAATCCGTCTCTTTCGCAGACCTCGATCCTATTGATAGTCCTGACCACGCCTTCCATCTTCCTCGCGAAATTTGAAAAATCGTGCGTTCCTGTGAAGAGCCGGCTCGATTCCTTCATATCAGGGACGTTGTATCCCTGATCGTACAAATAATACCTGTAATCGCGGCGCACAGCATCCCTGCGGGCATCGAAAACAGATGGCACCTCTGCATAAGCCCATACCCAGATATCGTCAGGGAGGTCGTGGTTGATGATCCTCGGAAGCGAGTCGCCAAAACTTGTGCTGGTGTCAAACGCAATGACCTGTCCGGATGCATGTACGCCCCGATCAGTCCGTGCCGCCCTCGAATACCGTGATTCTTTGGTATCATTCACGATATTATTATTTTCAAGCGATGCGAAAATCTCTGACTCGATAGCATGCGCGTTTTGCTGGATCTGGAATCCATGGTACCGATCTCCGATATATGCCAGTTTGAGTGCAATTCTGGTTTTGTTAGTCATTCTTATTCCATTGCCGTACTCCGAGGGGAGTCTGGTTGTATGGGCTAATGGTCGTTTGAGCTTGTCATGGTTTGTGATTGCGTAGGGTGTGGAATGTGGCTAATGTTCTGGCAGGAACGCGGGTTGGTGTCGGGCGCCATGCAATTTTCAATCGATATATATATAATATCACGATAATTTAATTTACAGACACAATGAAAAATCTCCACATAATACTACATATATCGCTGTCGTGCGACGATTGATGAGACTCATAACATTCTTAGGGCTTGCCAGAAAATAACCTGTTAAAATTCGTATCATCCGCCCATCCATCCATCCATCCATCCGTTGTAAAATCGGCAAAGGAACCGTGAATGGCATGAATAAGCAAATTGTACGGATGTCGTGGATGTGGAGCGCCATCAGATAACTTTGCTAATACTTACCTAAAATTGTGTGAATATTAGCATATAAAACCACGAGTTACTCGAGCATGTACTTTTGCTACTTATTGTTCGGTGAGCACTTAGACTTCTCAAGGGTGCGTTCTCAAGAAAACTTTACATAAGACGGGCGGTGCGGGTGATTGAGGTCGATGACCTTGGCGCATCGAGCGATGATATTGTGGGACCATTCACTGTCGCTAACGTTGCTCGGCATCACTGGCAAGACTTCAGCCCAACCGATTGAGTTGCAGACCAGACACCTGACTGCACGATCAGGGTTGCAGATAACACAGCGGGATTGGACGTCCCAACCAACTCAACAGACGGTACCCCATCGTGGAGCGTTTGGCGATCTGTAAGCTCTATATGAAACGATGGTGCTACGT
>DAOUXE010000226.1 GCA_030666765.1 Methanosarcinales archaeon | reverse complement strand
CAATCGTTCAAAACATATTTCGTTGCTCTGGCTTTCCCGACGGTTTTAAATACGGTTTTGTCAACCAGTTCGTTCAATTCCTTTGCTGCGACAACCTTGCCAATATTATTTATCTTTCTATATATTTTATTACTTATTTCTTTATTTTCTTTAACATATCCCACTGCTTTCTTTTGACGTTCGTTCAATTCCGATTCTTCGCACGAAACCGAGAGATTTCCCCACCGATCAATAAACCACCTTAGACCGCACTGACCATTCACAGATCATCGATACATGCTTATACCTCCGGCGCACCATGGGACTCATGCACTTCGATCTCCATATCCATTCCGCATATTCGCGGGATTGCAGATCGCCGATCGACTCGATACTGAAACATGCTGTGGATATCGGTCTTGATGGGATTGCGATCTGCGACCACGACACCGTACAAGGCGGAAACGTTGGCGAAGAACGTGCAAAAGAGCTCGGTCTCCCTCTGATCGTGATCCCTGGAGTCGAGATAACGACAACCAGAGGGCACTTGATTGCACTCGGGGTGCGGGAGGAGATTTCGCCAAAGAAGACGGTACCGGAGACGATTGCGCGCATCCGTGAACTTGGTGGCGTTGTTGTGGTTCCGCACCCGTTCAAGCGACTGAGTCATGGTATCGGGGATTTCTCGGATCTGGATGTGGATGCGGTCGAGATCTTCAATTCTAGGTTTATCACAGGAGAAGCGAACAGGAAAGCAGAGCGGATGGCGCGAGAGATGAAAATTCCAGCAGTTGCGGGGAGCGATGCGCACATCGTGCCGATGATCGGGTATGCAGTGACAGAGATTTCGGCAGAACATAATTTAAAGTCGGTTCTGGATGCAATTCGTGATGGAAAGACCAGGGTTTACGGAAAGCGTACTCCTATAAAGATATTTGCATCGCAGATGGCGAGAGGATGCTTACGTCGGGCGAAAGAGATAGTGGGCATTGAGGTGAAGTGAGTTTTATGAATGTTGCGATCATCGGAACCGGGTATGTCGGAACGGTCACAGACGCGTGTTTTGCAGAGCTTGGGCATAACGTGGTCTCTCGATATCGATAGGTCGAAGGTCGATTTGATCAACGCGGAAATCCCGCCGATCCATGAACCGGGGCTTTCCGAACTTCCGGAGAAACATGTGGGGGCAAGGTTGTGGGTGACTGTGGATTACAATGATGCGATACCGGGTTATGATCTCACTTTTATCTGTGTTGGTACGCCATCTGATGAAGACGGGCGCATCGGTTGCGGCTTATGATCCGCTTGCGGCAGAGAACATGCGTGCAACCCCCCTCGATGTCGAGTACTGCCAGAGCGCCGCAGACGCGCTTGGCGGTGCGGACGGGTGCTTGATCATGACTGAGTGGGGCGAGTTCGGATCGCTTGACCGGGAATTTGATGCGATGAACGAGATCGTTGTGATCGATGGCAGGCGCGCTGTCTCTCCGGATCGCGAGGTTTGTGGGGGGATCTGCTGGTAGTGGATGGTGGTTTTGGGAGTTGCTCCAAACCGGTGGTATCACGACTTTTCGACTTTTATAGGGTTACACATAGAGTAATTCCCAGCCCGAAACCATACGTCCACACGACCCACGTCGCCTTCGTGTTTGTTGTGACGACCACCCAAAGCCCCAACCGCTCCACGCTCGGACTGGAAGTCCGAGGCATCCGTGGAGGGAGGTCGCGCGATGGGATGAGCGCGGATGAAAGTGGGGTTGATGATAGGAGTATATAGGTCATACAAAATTACCTATAGACATCCACTCAGAAGTTACATTCACCCCCTCGAACTCACCAAACTGCATCCTGACCACTTGATCGTGGTCGAGAAGTGGATGAGGGCGGGGCGATCAACATGTGTACATCAGTTCAACGGCGGACAGTTATTTTTATAACCCCCTCATCGAATATATTCAACGTACATTTGGTACTTTTTCCATACAATCACCTCGGTTTTCTGATAACTCTTTATGCAAATTTCTGATAGTCTCTTCTTTGTAGCTTTCATTATTGTAAACTTTTTGTACAACGGCCTTTTTATTAAATTCAAACTTATACCATATTTTATATTCTTCTGTTACCCCATCAGTAATAGATTTTTTAAATTCATCAGCATGTTCATAAAGCATTTTTCTTACGTTTTCATCATCGATGGTATGCTTGAGTGCATCGTATTCGGGAAATTCCTCAATTTCATTTACGAATGAAACTAAATCAGAATTTTTGCGGTAATATTCAATCGTATGTTCAATTAACTTACCATCATCATTAAAAACTAACAAATTAACAACCATGCCAAACACCTGCCCACATGCAAGAACTTTATTTTCTTGAGTTTCTTTAGGAAAAATATACCCCACACTCGAATCTAAAAAGTTACGATGTAAACTTAAAAACTTCGCCAATTTGAAAAATAAGATTTTTGGTCGTATTTCATATGCAGGATCAGTTTCGGCTACAATCGCTCCTGCCGCAAATGCCAATGGCATATACCAATCTTTTGAAAGTTCGATGAATTCATCGCTTCGCTTTTGTATTGTAATAATTTTCGCTTCATGCCATGTTAAGATGCGTTCAATTATGTACCCAATTGAAATGGTAGCCAGCGTGCCATAAACAAATATTTCAAGCGCACTAACATTAAATGACGTCATTGTAGCATGGTCAGCATTTCACCTTAAAAGTGTTTTGTTCGAATGGTGCTGCTAACCCTTTCGAACTCAATTCATACCGAGATCAAAAACGCAAAATCGAATAATCAATCGCCGCTACTCACACCACCCCATAAAACCCGTGATCCGCACGACCATTCCGACCTCGGGCATACCCCCACGATACCACCAGAAGTCACTAAACCCCGGACTTAAGTCCAAGGCCTGCACATAGCGATTCCGCATCCAGTTTGACTTCGTCACTGCTCTGCATTCCACGTTTATCCCAGATGCAACGATGCGCCATGCAAAACGCATCAGAACCCATTCCATATAAAATCTCCCAAGAGCAGGGTGTCAACTGTTCCGACACTCACGACCAGCGCGCGAACCATGCAGCCAAGATCGCACCCTCTGACTGGTCACTCATCCCGCATCACACGCCCCCGCTCCAGTTGCGATCGCCGTCAGATCAGTCACGCGATTGTGGCGGTCGCCTGGCATCGAAAGATACGACATGGCCGGATAAGAACTCGTAAAGTGAACAGACCAGAGAGTATTGTCAGCATCGCAGCAATTCCCGCTATGGTTGTAAACGCATACAAGCGAGGGACTGTTTCTTTGGCGTTTCGTAAACATCTACATCATCTCTTCACAGTACAAATCAGCCACGAGCGATAGTATAATCT
>DAOUXE010000283.1 GCA_030666765.1 Methanosarcinales archaeon | reverse complement strand
CGCATCGAAGAGGCCTTTGTACATCGGATCGAACCCCTGGGCCGGCGAGATGATCACGTGGGACGCAGCTGGCATCAGCGGGTCGAATAGCCGGTACCCCGCCTCGATTCTTGCCGGAACCGGAAGCCCTGTGATCGCACGAACATGTAAGCCGCCCTCATTAAATCCCTGCGGATGCGAGATATACGTAACCATGCCGGTATCGTGCGGGCGTGGCGCACATTCGTTGCCATAGACCTCGACTTTACCATCCCTGACACGAACGAAGAGTTCGCATCCGAAGACCCCGACTCCGCCCAGTTCGTCTGTGATCCGGCGTGCAGCATCGTAAATCTTCCTTTCCGCCTCTTTCGCAAGCTCGGGGTTTTTTTCGACCGACTTTCCAATATCATCCACGTTATATGGAAGATACTCCTCGATATTCGGACTCTGCCACGATGAGTGATAATCGCCATCGATCTGGTAATGCCCGACCGGCTTTGGGAACGTGGTGACGATGTTACCGTCCTCGTCCAGATGCCTCACAGCAAGTTCTGTTACCTCGGTATCGAATGGAATATATTCCTCAATGATCGCACGTTCGCCTGATCCGCGGGTCTCATACCTGGCAGCGTCCATCGCTGCTTCGATATCATCGCAACTCTTAATGAAGTACGATCCCTTGCCGCTACTCGACATGATCGCCTTTGAAAAGCATGGATACCCAATCTTCTCGACAGCGTCTGTAAACTCAGAGAGATCATCTGTGAGGGTGTACGCGTACGCTCCTGTTTTAACGCCTGATGCAACGATCAACTCCCTGATGCGCTCACGGTTCATCGCCGCATGAGTTGCCGCTGCGTTCGGTGTGACCAGATACCCGTCCTCCTCGAACTCAAAGAGAATATCGAGGTCGATCGCCTCGATCTCAGGTATGATAATATCAGGCATTTCCCGATCCACGATCGAACGCATCGCATTCGCATCCATCATGTTGACTGTGTATGCCTTGTGCGCGACATGTTGTGCCGGCGCCCGTTCGTACCGATCCACCGCGACGACTTCCATGCCGAGGCGCTGTGCCTCTATCGCGATCTCTTTTCCGAGTTCGCCTGCGCCGAAGAGGAGGAGTTTAAGTGACCTCTCTTCGAGCGGGGCTGCGAGAATCTCAAGTTGTTTCATGTATCCTACTCCGGTACGGTGTTATGTGCGGCAAGGTATTTATGAGTTAAGCATCACCAGATGTTACGGTGAAGATATCCCTAGTTGTGCGAGAAAATTGATTTGTGAGGCAGAAAGATGGCAGATAGAACAGAACTAAAACGCATGAGGGGGAATTCCTTGGAATTATAGATGACGCGGAGAGGTTTATCTTCTACAGGCAACATTACGAGGCGATACAGCGCGGGCAGGCTGATGCGGAATCCTCCTACAATTACCTAAAACTCGAAAAAGAGATGCCCGAGTATCTACCAAGAGATAAGGGTCCTGCATACCCAATTCTCACAAACAACCTCGCAGTGCTCCTCAGTGAGCTTGCTTCCTACGAGCCAGAGAATGCAAGCGGATACCTGAAAGAGGCACACGACCGTCTCCAAAATACCAGCATCCCGATTGCACGGAAAGCAAAGGACTGGGAGAACCTTTCGAGGTGGAGCGGTAATCTTTCAGAAATTCTCATCGACCTTTACGCGATCGATAATAGAATCGAGCACCTCACGAGTGCCCAATCATTTCTCGAAGAGTCTTTCAGACGCCCGGTTACAAGGCATGACCTGCTGGTGGGAAATCTTCGAACTCTCGGTAACGTGCACAAGAGACTTGCAGATGCATACCTGTCTGAAAACGAGCAGCGTTCACCTGATCATCTGGAGTCTGCTTCGGGATGTTTCCAACGATTGGCGGATCTCACAGGAGACGAGGATTATCGTATCGAATCGCTGGACCTGATCATCCGCTCCATGAGCCTGCTTGCAAAGAACACAAAAGCGCGGAGCAAGAGACGCAACCTATATGCAGAGTGTTCGGATACTGCCAGCACGCTCTCGGAGATTCAGCCTTCGAGAAGCGATGAATGGGAGTCGCTTTCGGAGTATTTCAGAGGGCAGATGTGCGTCAATGAAGGAGCGGGCACAGAAAGTCTGAAAAATGCCCTCGCCCATTTTGAATCTGCCAGAACGAATCTTGCCAGAGCCAATGTCTGCTACTGCCTCTACACCGTCATCCTGCGACTTAAGGAATTCTTCTCAGAGGGCGTGGGTTCAACTTCCGAGATCATTGGTGAGATCGACAGTTCTGTGGCGATTCTGAATCGAGTCCCTTCGCTCATGACCAACGAGTATGCGGGATTTCTGGAAGAATTAAAGAGGTTATTGGAATCAGAGATGTCGTCAGTCGATCCAAATAAGATCAGGGAGAACGTGGAGGATATCATCAGTAACATGGAATATTATGCCATCTCTGACCTTTCGAGGGAGCTTGCATCCGACGCGCAGGGGCAATATTCCCGGATGGATCAGGTGGACTTTGGTGT
>DAOUXE010000119.1 GCA_030666765.1 Methanosarcinales archaeon | reverse complement strand
GACTATGGACTATCACATCTGATGCGCTTCGGATACAGACCTCGTACAGATCCTTGTACTGCCAGCCGATCCCGATCACATCAACCAGATCTCCGACGTTGATAGCGTCCGTGTCGTATCCGGCATATCCGCCATAAACATACACTTCCCCACTATCATCCCGGATCACAAATCCCCCGTAATCCAACGACTCCACTGTGCCATTTTTGACTATCACCAGCAGACCCTCTGTGGATTCATCGATCTCGGATGCGTCCTTCACCAGCGGTTCCGGAACTGTCGCCTCACCAAGTTTTAAAGCGTCCCCGTGATCGATGAGTGCAAGTTCATACAGATCGGCATACTCGATCAACTGCCCTCTGATGTTCCACACATCTCCTATTGCAAACGTTGGTTGCTCCTCGCCGATGTCTCCAGCCCAGATCGAGATTCCTGCCGTCTCATCCTGCATCACAGGAATCTTCCCGTCATAAAAGACCGCAGTTACAGTTCCCTTGATTGTTGGATATTTGCCGAGGTATACATCCGGATTGGATCTCACCTCTCCGATGCTTGCTGTCTTATCGTCGCTCACCTTGACCCGCATCTCCTCTGAGAAATCTCCGGAAGAGTCTGTCGCGGTGACCTCGATTGTGTGATATCCTTCCGAAAGACCATCCGTATCCCACATCGCCTCTGCGACATACCACACCCCTTCTTCTGAGACTGCCATCGGCATTACATCCCCCCCATTGACCCGATATGAGACAACAGTGACCGGATTATCGCTGTAAATCTTTGCCATGATTTCGACGGTCCCGTTCATAACCGGATCTGCCGGGCTTAAGATGTTTATCTGCCTGTCAACACCTGTGGCTTTGTAGAACGTCGCAATCTCGGTTCCATCCATAACGACGATCCGGTACCCCTGCGGAACACCGTCCTTGTTCGGACCCCGCCACCAGCCACCACAGACAGCACCCCCTACCTGTTCAGGGATGCCACCGCTATCCAGCAGTTCATCGTCGTGCCAGTGCCCTGAGAAGATTGCCATCGTGTCGTGTGCGTTGAGTACCTCCAAAACCTCGCAACTGTTGTTGAAGGTCTTTGTTGGCTCGTGCACAAACACTATCGATGGGTCACTCGTGCCCGAAAGGTCGCTCTCAAGCCATGATAGTTGTGGCTCCCATATACTGTATACAAGCCCCTTCCCGGGCATTCCCCATTTCTCATCGATGTTGTTTGAATCAAGAACCACGAAGTGATAACCTCCACAATCAAACGAGTAGTTGGCGGCACCAAAGTAGGATTCAAACATCTCCTTGCCGTATCCGGGCTCGGCGGTATCCACGCTTTTGTTGTTCACCCCAACGACATCATGGTTTCCAAGAACTTCATGAACCGGGATTCCGACATCTATCAGTTCCTGAATGGAGTCGTTGTAGAGCGTGAACCATCCCTCTGCCGTCTCAGGTCCGAACTTATCGGCTGCTGCCACAAGGTCACCTGTGCACACAACAAAATCAGGGTTTATAGCCCGATCTCGGCGATCGTCTCAACAAAGAATGCGGGTGGGTCAACATCCGCGCCGGCACCGTAATAGCTCTCTGCGAAATCCGCATCGCAGAGGTGTACATCAGTAATATGAACAAAGACCACATCTTCTGCTGCTGCATAAGGGATCAATAGCATCCCGAAGAGAAGTAGCACACATATCTTATTCATTTCCATTACCTCCTGTAAAAAAGAGGGGGACCTAAATCCCCTCTGCCACAAAGAGCACCGTTCCATCGTACGCTCCGCCAGCCCACTCGGGAACCTCAAGTGATGCCGTGATGTCCTCTGCATATTCGAAGTCGGCTACATCAGAGGGTATCACTTCAGAGAAATCGCCCACAACAACACCATTCAACCTGATCGACTCGGTGTAGAAGTTCTCCTCATCCGCCCCGACCCCTGCTGTCACAACGACGTTATGCGTGCCAGTGTTCGCAATCCGAATCTGCCGCGTAGCCGAACTGAGTCCCGCCCCGATCGTTCCGAAGTCAAGCGATGAAGTCTCGACGGTGATCGAGATCGCGGGAACGACGTTTGCCGAGAGTTCTGTGCTACCTGATACATTCACATTCACATCCACAGTCACGTTCAGCACCTCATCGAGCCCTATCAGTATGAACTCGTTGTCGTCCGGCTCGCTTGCGTTCCTGCCTGTGCTGAATGGGTAGTTGTTGTCATTGAGCACACCAAGAGTCGTCTGATCGATGATGACCACATCCTCAATCGTCACAAAAGGGAACGCAAATGGATCGCCAAGCCCGATATCCCCTGAACCTGCGGGAAGCGAGATTGAGTCGGGATCTGAGATGTTCAACAGGTCTACAACCTCCAATTTCGGAGCAAAGCTATCATTGCCCGGATTGCTCGAATCGATCTTGAATATCTTCTTAAACCCACTTAAGTCTCCCTGGCTTCCATCACGTTCGATCACCAGATATTCGTGATCGTTTACAGCGATAAAGTCGCCAATCGCATGTCCCGGATCCTCCATCCGGTAATAGAACTGATCTCCTGTATAGGATTTACTGGATAGGTCGAACTCGTTGATGATCCGCCGGGTCTGGTCAGGGTCATCGATTAGAGCGCCTTCGAGCATCGGATAGAGCTTACTTCCATCCGCACCCAGAGCCATCCCTTCAAACCCTCTGCTCCGGGGTATTGTTGGCGCGTCTGTTACCCTGTATGAGAACTCGAGACCTGCCAGATATGGTGACTTACCTGTGCCATCGGGTATCAAGTTCGTGCCATCATCGAAATCTCCGAAGAGTGCCACGGTCTCGATCTCAGGAGCGATCTCCTGAACCGCGCGAATGGTTCGGAAGTCAAAGGACTGGATGACCGTTCGGTTCTCGATGCCGTTACCTCTGATAACATCCACGAGCGCACTGGCAAATGTATCAGGGTCAATCGTCTCGTCTGGCGCATAAGGCGAGATCTTCGTCTCGATATTGAAGCAGACATCAGGATCCATCGAGTTTGCGAGGTCTATCACTTCCTGGAGTGATGGCATCGTGTAATTCGATGGGTCTCCGGGTGCTATCTGATCAGGGAATCTGGCTGGATCCGGGTTCTTGTCGCATATGAACTGGCTCTGAATCTCTGCAAGCGTCAGGTTCCTGATCAGAACCTCATCCGCGGGCTCGTAGGGTGTGCCATCGGTTCTGCGGCAGATATCAGAGCTTACCACCCGGTTGTGTGATACAACAACCACACCATCAATAGTGATGCCGGTGTCAAGTTCGAGCGTGGTAACACCCAGTTCCATCGCGTGTTCAAATGCAGGCAGGGTGTTTTCCGGTCTGAGTCCGCGACATCCCCTATGCCCCTCCGAGTCAAAGCTCGCAGGGTCGATGCCTTCCTCTACCATGACCTCAAGCAGCAGGTCCGGTCGGTCGGTGATGATACCGTCAACACCGAGATCGATGATCCGCCTCATAGCCTCCTTCTCATTGATCGTGTAAGGGATCACCAGGTATCCCGCCTTCCGGAGAGATGCAACGTTGATGACATCGCTGCTGACGCCGGCATCCATGCGATCCGAAATGCCAGTACTCTCGTTGCCGTCATCGAGAAGCCTGTAGTCAGGCGAGATCACCTCAGCCCCTATAGCGTTCATCACGCCAAGATAGTCCTCGTTCATCGGGCTCTGTGGAGACTTGATGATGCCCCCCTCAAAGTCCGGGAGCGGTATGGGTGCGTCCAGAAGCACGCCATCCGCATCGGTGTGGATCAGGAAAGGTCCGAATTCTTCCCCGAACCAGAATGTTCCGTCGGAAGCTTTCTGCATGGACTCGATATCAAAGTCGGCTCCTGTGAGGGTGCGTTCGGTTGTCCACTCATTCACAACCGGAAACGGTATCAGATCATCAGGGTCTTTCAGTTCAAAGAACCCCTGTACACTGATCGTCCCGGGTCCCCCATCTAATGTCTCGAAATCGGGGTTGATCGTGTAAACCCGGAGATTGTAGTCTCGTGAGTTCTCCTTGCTACCAAAGCCGTTGTCAGACATTACATAGAACGATCCGTCATCCTTCTTCAGAACGGCTGAAAATCCCTGAACTGGCTGTTCTCCGACGAATGGGGGGAAAACACCATTAATCGGACCCTCGCCAATGAACTGTCCTGATGTTGGTCCGGAAGCAGTGGTGTTTGCAGGGAGTACAGCCCGCCCTACAAGAACATCCTCAGCCGATAACGGCATAGCCATCGCTGAGATCACTAAAACAGCTAAAAATCCAACTAATACAACTTTATTTTCCATTACCGATCATCTCCTATCCATGAAAATAAAAAGGGGGGTTAAACCCCCTCTGCCACAAAGAGCACCGTTCCAGCATACTCGCCGCCAGCCCACTGCGGAACCTCAAGCGATGCCGCGACATCCTCTGCGTTTTCAAAGTCCGTCACATCGGCAGGTACCTCTTCCGAGAATCCGTCCACGGAACCACCGTTTAATCTGAGCGCACCATCGTAGAAGCCGCTCTCATCTGCCCCGATCTCCGCGGTCACAGCGACGTCACGGGTGCCAGTGTTCGCAATCCTGATCTGCCTCGTAGCCGAACTGAGTCCCGCTCCGATCGTTCCAAAGTCAAGCGCGGAAGTCTCGACTGTGATTGAGATTGCGGGTATCACCTCTGCAGAAAGTTCGGTTGCGCCCCCATCGCCAGCAGGCGTTCCTTCTCGAAGTACGCACTCATCCACGATCTCGCCCGAGTCGCTTATAGCCTGTAAGGAGACCTTGCCTCCATCGACACTGATCATGCAGTAGTGCTTGGACGGATAGAAGGATTCGACATCACAGGACCACGGTGTGTCCTGCTGCGCATAGAACGGCGCACCAGCCCCGCCGGTAATGATCTGCCAGACCGGACTTGTGAAATTCGGATTCGTTGATCCGTCGAGGTACACCGGCGTCTCATCGTCGATGCTCATCCTGTTGTAGTTGTGCTCGTCGCCAAAGAATACTGCGACAACCTTGCCATTCTGGCTGATCGCCTCCCAGAGTTCATCCCTGCGCTCGATCACATGCGTCCGGTCGAGCGGATCGCCATTATAATCCTGGTTCCCGGATGGGTCTCCTCCATTGTACCACTGTGCATCGTGCAGATGCCCCCCGTTCGGGAACGCAGGCTCATGCGCGAACATAAAGATGTGTTCGATCGTAGAATCATCGCCCGCATCATCAAGTACGCCCTCGATCCACGCAAGCTGGCTGTCCATCACATACCCCTCGAGGTTGCCT
>DAOUXE010000186.1 GCA_030666765.1 Methanosarcinales archaeon | reverse complement strand
GGCGGATTATTTAAAATCTGTTAGTGGCAACAAAAAACAGGTGGCGAAGCCTTCATTTTTGCGTAGCTTTCAAAGTAAGGTTAAAGGAAGTAACACTGGTCGGATCGGATGCAATTGAAGTTGCAACCGATTCCTACCAGAATATGGGCATTCTTGGACCCGGAGACTCAATCGATCTCTCTTTCAACATATTGGTTTACGATAATGCGGATGACGGGACAGAGCACCTGAAACTTGCTATTGTGGGGAGTTCCCATACCTTCAATGCAAACTGGGATGTTCCGATCAGGGTCGAATCAGCAGGGATTAAGATCATCCCGTCCAGACCACTGAAATTGACCGTTGCTGGGGGTACGATCGAGTTTGATGTTGCGAATACGCACTCAAGCACGTTCACAGCCGTGAGCATCGAGCCGCAGGCAGAAGGCATCACGTTTACACCGACTGAGTACTTCATCGGCACAATGGAACCTGACGAACTATTCACGATCGAATTCGATTGTGAAGTTACTGGTAATGTATCTGGCAGGAGCGATCTCCGGCTCCTTGTAGTGTATCAAAACGGTAACAACCAGCATGAGGTGGTCCTCAACAACCGTGTCATCGAGATTGAACCTGTGATGCAAGAGAGGAATTCCAATACGGCGATGATCGGTGCAGTGCTACTTCTACTGATTGTTGCTGGCGTGTACATATATCGCAAAAAGAGACGAAGAGCTTGAAACAGAGCTGATCGCAATGATAAACCCGGTACAATCAGCGCAGATCGCAATCGGCAGCATAAAGAGTGCCAGGATGCGATCTGCACTGACCACTCTTGGAATCATAATCGGTGTTGCTGCGGTAGTCGCCAATGTCTCGCTCGGTGCGAGTTTCAACCAGTACTTCGCAGACGAGATCGGTTTGTACGGACCAAATTTCATCATGATCTATGGCAGAGAGGATAATATCTTCTTCGAGAATGAACTGGAACTTGTGAAGAACACGCCAGGCATCGTTGATGTGTCTCCAGTGAAGGGGGAATGGAGTTCTGCTGAGGTCAAATACATGTCCGAGTCCAAAATCGTCTCTGTCTGGGGAGTTTTCGAGGATTATTCCCGGGTTGGAAACATAAAGATGGCTGAGGGATCTTTTTTAACAGATAAGGATCGGTACACGGCGGTCATCGGATATAACGTCGCAAACGAAAAGTTTGATCGGAAGATTGGGCTGCAGAACTCGATCGACATAACGTTTCGATTGCGTGATGGATCGTCCGTCACCAGAAAGTTCAAAGTGAAGGGGATAATTGAAGAGACAGAGTCAGGCGTGAACATCAATAATATCCTCCCGAACGATCGCATACTCATCCCTGTGGATACGATGATTGCGATAACAGGAGATGCGGATTATGGCGCATTCCATGCATCGGCAGTCAGTCTTGATGCCGTAGAGGAGATATCAGAAGAGGTGGATGAGCGGCTCGCCAGAAACTTTGGAATCTCGAAACGTGATATGGGTGACGAGGATGCGAAACCGTACCGGATAATGACGCAGATCGACCTGGTGGAGATGATGGGTGGATGGGTGGATGCGATCAGCGCGCTCCTCACCGCGGTTGCACTGATCTCGCTCGTTGTAGGCTCGATCGGGATTGCAAACATCATGCTCGTAACGGTTACCGAACGGACAAAGGAGATCGGGCTGATGAAATCACTTGGATTCACGAGCACGGATATTCTCTCGCTCTTTGTCGTGGAATCTGCGGTGGTCGGGTTCTTTGGAGGAATTCTTGGGACCTCGTTTGGGATTGTTGGAGCGTATGTAGGAGCGAGTCTGATGGATCTCCCCAGCGTCTTTCCGGTCTCGCTGATTGTGGCAGGTTTTGGCGTCTCTGTTGTGGTGGGTCTGATCGCAGGGGTGTTTCCCGCGTACAAGGCTGCGAAGATGGATCCGGTGGATGCGCTCAGGCATGAGTGAGGTTAAATGTATGAGAACGATCACAAAACTCGGGATCGGGATACTGACCGTGATAGTGCTGCTCGCCTGCGCATGGACCTACCACACCCGCCACCTCTATGAGAAGACGTACAGAAGCGAATACCGCTATGAAATCACCATAAACACGGATTCGGCCGTGCACAATGTTACGTTATATGTGCCGCTGCCGGTATTCGAAGAAGAATCGAAGATCGGTGAAGAGATCATAGCCGAAAACGCCTCGAAACCGGATGGGTGGGATTGCGAGATCGTCGAAACAGAGCATGGAAAGATGCTTGCGATCTGTACAGAGGAGATGGCACCGGATTTTCACTCTCTTCCGGTACCACTGCCAGAAGGGGCAGATTCTGACAGGTCTTCAAAGGCTCAGGTGGATATGCCAAAGAGGGTTTCGGCGATGATACATGCCAATCACGAGATAAACACAAAAAACCCGGCTGGGAACGAGCCAATGCTCTCTCCGAAGTACAACCTGACCCGCTCGGTTTACATGATGCCGTATCCCGAAGACCGGAGTCCTCCGGCATGTTATGACTACGAGAGCCGCATCTATGCGAATTACACGGCGCCCTCTGATGCGGAAGTCTCGATTCACGCCGAACTCACCGGAGCGAACAACTGGTGGGTCTACGACTGGTCTGGCAACGAGTACCAGGACTGGTCGGCGTGATGCTCACAGGAGCGCAGGACGGATGGTGCGCTGCGTCAGGGAATCTTGTCGCGGGAGCGGGTAGGTATTGGGATGCAAAGGCTAACAAGCTATCCGGGAAGTTTCGTTCCCCAAACTCCATCAAATCTTTTCATTCACCGCATATCCATCTCTCACTCTTTTTATTCTACCAATCTTCTCCAGACGAGCCAAAGAAGGTAACAACGTCTCTTTTTCGCATCCGAATCTTTTTAACAGGTTTTCCAATCCGGTGGGAGTTGCATCAAGTTCTCTGAGAATCCTATCTTCGATCCACTTTTCCATCTGGTCTTGCGCTATTTTTGGAATACGACCATATATTGATGTCTCGAGACCATAAGAGGTTTTAAGCACATCTAATCTATCGTAGAGATCGATTTCGCATATAAAATCGTCTCTTGATTGGTTCAAGCATTCTTTTAACACTGCATCCCAGTCAAGCTTCGATCTTGCCAGCATCAACAGATCCATCACATCATCGTCTCGTTCGGTAACACTTTTGAGAAGGAAGATATCTTCTTTTGAGATTAGCCAGACCATTAGATGTCCCGCCTTCTGAAGAGACTTTGCCCGCCTGATCATATCGGGGGATAATATCAGTTTTCTGCACACGAATTCATGAAAAACGTCCCATCTAAATCCATCTGCGTTTTCAAGTATTTGTGTTGCGAACATCGCCTGATAGTCGGGCGTAAGCCTGCTTGTTTGAATCGGATGATATCCGGATTTCCTATGGGCGCGAACCAGTTCCACCGCCTCTTCGTGAGTCGAGAACAGCACATCGATATCCTTGGTTGCAGCCTTTAACCCATATCGTATCATGGCAGCGCCGCCTATGAGGTAGAGATTCACAGGCGTAGTCAGGGTATTGCCAACTTTTATAAGCTCACTGGATACGTATCCGCCATCAAATCTCACTCTTGCCATCGTATGTTGTACTCCTCTGCCTTTTCTTCGATATATGGGAGCGAAGGCATAAAACTCTGTTCAGGTTGCTTCCTCATGGTTAAAAGGTTCAATATACTCTGGGAAACGTCGGATACCCCATATCGCGTTGAAACTCTAAGAAAAAGATTCTTATCAAGTTTTGTTTTCAGGATGTATAATACAACATATGTCAGGTCTCTTTTGCTGTGTGGGTCCGCAACAACGGCATGTACTGCTATTTCTTCTACAGATAACCTCCGCGAGGAGTGGAAATAGTAATTTTCGGTGAGCATGAGCGGAATTGTTTCTGATATCG
>DAOUXE010000027.1 GCA_030666765.1 Methanosarcinales archaeon | reverse complement strand
AAGCCGCCGGTGGGATTCGAACCCACGATCTGCTGATTACGAATCAGCCGCTTTACCGAGCTAAGCCACAGCGGCGTACAATATGTTATGATCACGATCCCAACAGTTAAGGGTTGCGCCAGATGAGGTTGTGGATATGCGAATCATAGCGTTCGTGGGCATGCCCGCATCAGGAAAATCGGAAGCGTCAAGAGTGGCGCAGAGGCGCGGTATTCCTGTGGTTGTGATGGGTGATACCGTGCGGGAAGAAGCAGAGAGATCCGGACTCGATCCGAATGACGCGAATATTGGCGGGCTTGCTGACCGGTTAAGAGCCGCTGAAGGGATGGATGCGATTGCAAAGCGGTGTGTGCCAGCGATACGTAAACTCCATGGGATGGCTGATACTGTGGTGATTGATGGGGTCAGGGGACTTATTGAAGTGGATTGCTTCAGACGCGAGTTCGGAGGTGATTTTGTGCTGATAGCGATCGATACGCCGATCGATACGCGCCTGAAGCGCATCACTGGCAGAAAACGATCCGATGCCATCACAAACATGGAATCATTAAAGGCGCGGGACGAGCGCGAGATGCGGTGGGGTATCGTTGAAGCGATTGCATCTGCGGATCATGTCATCAGGAATACTGACAAGATTGGCCGATTTCGGAGGGAGGTAGAGTTTATGATCGGTAAAGCCAAGCATCATAGAAAAGATGTAGATATATCCAAACATGGGGATTGAAATGATAAAAGCTTTGATAAGCGTATCTGACAAAAGAGGACTTGCAAAGTTAGCAAACGATCTATCCGATCTTGGAATTGAGACGATCGCAACAGAGGGTACTGTAAGAGAGATCTCACGAAACGGGATCCCAGTAAGCCGCATATCTGAATTGACAGGATTTTCTGAGATGCTCGGTGGTAGGATAAAGACACTCCATCCGGAAGTCCACGCCGCAATCGCGACCGGAGAGATTGAAATCGTCGTCGTGAACCTGATCCCGATGAGCTCGATCGAGAGCATGGATATCGGGGGAGTCGCGCTGCTGAAATCGGCGATAAAGAATTTTCGGAGTGTAG
Organism: Methanosarcinales archaeon; assembly: GCA_030666765.1. Classification (GTDB taxonomy): domain Archaea; phylum Halobacteriota; class Methanosarcinia; order Methanosarcinales; family Methanogasteraceae; genus Methanogaster_A. The sequence continues at coordinate 7,938 of DAOUXE010000027.1, read as the reverse complement.
CTGCCGTAACCGATCCGGATCAATACGACGGTGTGATCGAAGAGATTCGCGATACCGGACGTGTTTCTCCCGAAACCAGACTGGATCTTGCCATCCGGGCGTCCGCGTATATCGTGGAGTATGAATCGGAGGCAAAAAAGATTCTTGAGGGGATGAGATCGTGATCATATCGGTTGCAAGCGTAAATTACGGCAGAGAGAATACCTCGGTTACGGCAAGTTTCACGTTCTCACCTCACGAGACGCAACTGCCGGACTGCGACATGTGAAGTATACCATATAGTACTCGAACATGTTCTGCCCAACCACCATTTCACGCGCATAAGCGATTCGTTAACTTGTGTATCCTTGAGTTTTTGGTCAATTGAAGCACGCTACGTAGGCATATCTTTGGTACAACATGGGAAATAAAACTAATCAGATACAAAAAATAATACGGAATTTCACATCCTTTATCGGCTGTATGCAGATGACCTGAGAAGTGCCTAATGTTACCGGAATTCCTGTGTTGGGGGTGGTTGTTCCTCCTTAACCGAACACCGATGGATCGCACTTGATATCACGATCAGCGGCGATTGTAACGAATACGCGGACGTAAATGTGGGCGGCGCGGTGAACTCACCGGACGTACTGACGATCATGCAGGCTGCGACAAGTTCAATCACGATATGACTTGAAAAGGATCATTGGAATCTGTAAAACAGCAGTGCCCGCAAACCTGGGCACCTCTTATTTTTTTATCATGATTACGCCGAGAGTGAGATTCGAACTCACGCGGCGCAGAGCACCACTGGTTTTCAAGACCAGCGCCGTAGTCCGCTTGGCTATCTCGGCAACATAAGGACATTGCCCTGCTTGATTATATTACTTTCTCCAGAAATCCGGGATCAGCAGCACAAGCACAGTGAATATCTCGAGTCTGCCGATCCACATGCAGAGAATCAATACCAGTTTTCCGATCGGATGAACGCCGTCGAAATTCGCAGCAGGACCGATGAGGTTAAATCCAGGTCCTACGTTTCCGAGCGCGGTTGCAGCAGCACTCGTTGCGCTGACAATATCCATGCCAACGATGCTCAGGATCAGTGAAGCGACTGCGAATATAAATATATAGAGGATGAAGAAGGATAATATGGACTCCATCACGCCCTGCGGCACCATCTGCCTTCCGAGCCGGACTGGTAGGATCGCTTTTGGGTGCAGTGATCTGAACAACTCGTGGTACCCGTATCTGATCAGTAGCAGCAGCCGTACAACTTTCATCCCGCCGCCTGTCGATCCGGCACATCCGCCGATGAACATGAGCAGGAACAGTGTCATCTTAGTGGCATTGGGCCATGTATCAAAGTCTGCTGTCGCAAAACCGGTGGTCGTGATGACCGATACTACCTGGAACAATCCGAGCCGGATCGAATCAAATCCATGGGTATTCCACAGTACAAGCGCGATCAGCAGCGTTGCGCAGAGTACGATGCAAGTGTAGAGTCGAAACTCCGAATCTCGAAAGAGCTGTCCCGCCCCACCGCGCAGCACCCAGTAGTGCAGCGCAAAGTTAGCGCCTGCAACGAACATGAAGAATATCACGATATATTCGATAAGGGAACTGTGGAAGAACGCGATGCTCTCGGAATGTGGTGAAAACCCGCCCGTTGACATTGTGCTGAATGCCGTGCAGAGTGCGTCATAAAACGTCATTCCACTGAGCCAGAGCAGAAACACCTCGACAGCAGAAAACCCGACATAAACCGACCAGAGGATCTTTGCGGTCTGGCTGAGTCTTGGACTCAGTTTATCTCCGATGGGATCCGGTACCTCCGCGCGGAAGAGATCGCGTCCTGCAACCGCAAGTTTCGGAAGGATCGCAAGGAAGAGCACGATGATCCCCATGCCGCCGAGCCACTGGGTAAAACTGCGCCAGAATAGAAGACTCTTCGAACACTCTTCGATGGTGGGCAGTATCGTCGAACCTGTGGTGGTGAACCCCGCCATCGACTCAAATAGTGCATCCAGTGGGGAGATGTCGCTTAGCATGTATGGCAGCGATCCGAACAGCGCTACCGATAACCATCCCATAGCTACGATAGCGAAACTCTCTTTTATTAGAAGGTCGTCGATTTCATGCGTTTTCAGTCCGGAAACGATTCCAATTACAAATGTTATTACCGCGGAGATCAGGAATGGATTATAATCCTCGCTATACCAGAACGCGACCACGAGCGGGATCAGCATGGTCATCCCGAGAAACCTCAGTACCGCGCCTATGATGTTGATGATGGTGTTATAATTCATGTTCGATCAGTTTTACTTACCCCGTACCGACGATCCGTACTAGAAGCTTGCGATGCCTTGGACCGTCCAGTTCCACGAAAAGGACACTCTGCCATGTGCCGAGAGCCAGCTTCCCATTCTCAACCGGCATACACACGTTGTTTCCAAGAACGACCGCCTGCAAGTGCGAACGTGCATTATTGTCGATCCGGTCATGCATGTACCTCCCTTGCGGAACTATAAGATTTAGTAATTTTAATATATCTTCTTTGAGTCCGGGCTCGTTCTCATTTATGACGACTGCTGTTGTGGTGTGCGGGCTGTATGCCATTGCCATGCCAGTCCCAATTCCGGCATCTGCGACCTCATTATTTAACGATGCCGTGATATCAATGAGTTGTATACGACTGGTTGTCCGGATCTTCATCTCGTAATCTGCTTCTGCTCGCTGGATTGTAAAGTTTTTGGCGGTAGATTGTCTCACGGCTTATGATGTCGCAGGATACTACGAGACTTCAGGGACTTCACGAGTCTGGTCCAGGGGATGCAGACGAGATCCAGGCATGCAGAAGGTTTAAATAGGATTGAGTACTCTGCCTATATGGCATACTGTTATTCTGCCATATTATAGCATGAATTACTGTTGATTAGCCACACAATAATGACATACTAGTACACAAACAGTATGATTAGGATAAATGTCCGATGTTCTCCTATACGCAACCCACGCGAATGCCCGCATACCTCTTGAAGGCTCCACGGTCGGCATATAGTATCATTTCATATTTATTTATTTTTACAATCATGTTCTCATTATATGATGTGGTAAGTACAGCCCTCTGCGTAAACGCCATTGGTTATGAATACGAAACGAGCACGCTTCTTATAGTGGACTATCCACAATTTTGATGTGGCGGGTCTTACCGGTGCGAAGATAGGTGTAACACTGGTTGCTCTGGCTGCGGTTTACCGTATATCACGGCAATAGCATCCATCTCAGACAAAATGGAGTAAAAAAAAGTGTTATGGCATTTATCTTGGAGTGATATTAGGTACTGCTCATGCAGGTACCTCAAACATTTCCACAATACTCGGAAACGGTTCTTTTTACTTTTGGGATTTAAATGCCGCACAAATAGTACTGTTGCTGACATCTCTACCATTATCTGTGGCGTTATTTTTTGACAAATCATAAAAGGATCGCTCTCTGGAATGTCTACACCAACTGACGGAGCGCAAGGTATTTCAACATAGCGCAACAATGTCACTTTATGAAAACATACGGAGTTCGCATCTGAATGAATTTGAAAGTCCTTAACAAAACAGATACTGAACTTGAAATGGAGATCGCCGACGAGACGCACACCCTGTTAAACCTCTTAAAATCGATTCTTCTGGAAGATGATACCGTCGAGATTGCTACATACGATATCAAGTATCTCGGCATCAGCGAACCGGTCATGTATGTGCGCACAAACGGCAAGGATCCGGTACATGCTGTGCGGAGCGCACTTCGGACAATGGTCACGATATGCGATGAATTCAAAAGTGTGTTCACCGGTTCGATAGATATATGATTGCGAAGGTTTTATCAATACGCGCATACTAGTGAGGAAATTAATGAGTGAAAGCGAAATCCTTGAAAAGATCAAACAGGCGGAATCAGACGCCAATACGATGGTTAAGCAGGCTCATGCAGGGCGGAGAAAGGCAGTTGTGGCTGCAAAGGATGAGGCGCGTAAGATTGTAAGTGATGTAGAGGAGCGCGCCAATGCCCATGCCGCACATCTGCTGAAGACTGCGAGGGAGCAGATATCAGAGGAGCGCCAGGAGATCGTTCTCCATGGAAGAAGTGACGCGAATAAGCTTTTGGAGGCTGCATCGGAAAAGATCGATGACGCAGTCGATTTCCTACTTGTAGAATTTGAGAAGGTAGTTCATGCTAAAACCAAAGCAGATGAGTAAAGTGCTCCTGACCGGGCATAAGGATGTTCTTGAGCCAACCATCGAGGCGCTACACGATCTACATGCGCTGCATATCGAAGAATATGTGGGAGGGGATTATTTTCACATCGGAACTCCGCTAACTGGTGCGGAGGATGATTCGAAGAAACTCTTGAAACTGCGTTCGATCGCGAGTTTTCTCGGGATTAAGAAACCGTACACCAGGCCGATCAATGCTCACCAGCTGTCATCCGAACTCGAAGGGAAGCTTGAAACACTTGGTGGCGTGGTATCAGGAAAACTGGAGCGGAAATCCCAGATCGAGACAGACTTAAAGGATGTGCAAACAGGGATGCACGAGATCGAGGCGTTCTCAGGGATTCCTGTGGATTTTGACCTATGTAGAGGATATAACACGCTTCACGTCTTTGCCGGGACCGTCATGAAAGGAGCGGATGTTCGGGCAGGGCTTACAGGGATCACGGATGAGTATCAATTCTTTACCGGCAACACCGGTGTTTTCATACTAGCAGTCCCGGTCCAGTATAGGGAGCAGGTAACAGACCTGTTAGCTGAATACGAGTTTGGCGAGGTCAAGATACCTGCAATCTCAGGCACACCTGACGACCTGATAAGTGAACTTAAGGGCAAGCAGGATACACTTACAAAAGATATCGAGTCCCTGTATTCGGAGATTGACTCGGTAAAAGCAGAGTACGAGGATTTCATCCTTGCGAGCGAGGAGCTGTTGTCCATCGAGACACAGAAGAAGGAGGCGCCACTGGTCTTTGCGACATCAGAGCACACATTCGCGATCGATGGATGGATTCCGGATGATGAGTTCGAGACCGTGAGATCCAAGGTCGAAGAAGCGACCGGCAACCGGGTTTACGCAACGGTTGTGGAAGAGCCGGTCGAAGAAGCGAGTGTCCCGATCGAATACGACAATCCCAAGATCGTGAAGCCCATGGAAGCGGTCATGAATCTCTATGCCCGCCCGAAATATCGTGAGATCGATCCAACTGCTCTTGTGTTCATCGCATTCCCGCTATTTTACGGGATGATTCTTGGGGATATCGGGTACGGATTGATACTACTTGGAATATCTCTTTATGGCAGGTCAAAACTGCATGGGGAAGGATGGAACTCGCTTTTCACTATCCTGATCTACTGCAATATAGTTACGTTAATCTTTGGGATATTATACGCAGAATTCCTTGGATTCCCGCTGGCAGGGCTTCATGGACATCCGGGCTTGATTCCAGGGTGGGACACCATTCCACTCTTTGCGGGTCTGGGTGGTGAGATGATCACTTATCCGATCCACAGGACGCACCTCGTAACCACCCTTCTTGTCCTGACCCTCCTAATCGGCGTGATACATATCAACATAGGGCTTATCGCCGGGTTCCGGAATGTGCTTGCGAAGCACGGAATGAAAGCGGCGGTACTCGAAAAGATCGCATGGATCGTGCTGCAAGTCGGCATATTCCTTCTACTCTTCGGAATGATGGGAGTTGTCCCGAGTATGCTGCCGGGCGCAGTCATATTCGTCCTTGCAGTCATCATGCTGGTCGCAGGAGAGGGTGGTACCGCTATCATCGAGATACCATCCGTCCTGAGTAACATCCTTTCATACTCAAGGCTGCTTGCGGTCGGTCTATCGTCGATCGGAATCGCAACAGCGGTCAATATCATGTCCGGAATGATGTTTGAAAGCGGCGGTCTCTTCATAATCGTTGCCGCGATCATATTCATACTTGGACATGGGCTCAATACCGCACTGAGTGTAATCGCCCCCGGACTGCATGCACTCAGGTTGCAGTACGTGGAATTCTTTACCAAGTTCTACGAAGGCGGGGGCAGAATATACAATCCATTCGGATACAAGAGAATATACACAGAGGAATAAAAATGACAATAGATATAGCAGCAGCATCAATTGAACAGTTGGCAGCAAACCAGACAGGCTTGATCGCAATCGGAGCAGGGCTCGCAGTCGGACTAGCGGGGCTCGGCTCGGGTCTTGCAGAGAAGGATATCGGTTCCGCCGCGGTCGGGGCATTTACCGAGAAAGAGGAACTCTTTGGTAAGGGTCTTATCATGACCGTTATTCCGGAGACGATTGTTATCTTCGGTTTCGTTATTGCGATCATGATGCTATTGTGATCATGGGTCTGGAAAACGTAGTTTCCGATATCCTGAAGGGCGCAAAAGCAGAGGTATCTGCTATCGTTGCAGATCGGGATAGCGAAGTATCCTCGATTGTCGAGGAGGCAAAACGCACAGGCGAACGGATCACTGGCGAGAAGGTGGCATCTGCTGAAGAAGAGGCAAAGCGCATCAGGAAGCAGGAGATCTCTGGCGCAAATCTCGAGGTAAGAAGGATGATGCTTAATACGCGCAAAGGTGTGCTGGACGAGACCCAGAAGCAGACGGCAGAGCGCATTCATGAACTGGACACCGAATCTCTCTTAAGGTCACTCATCTGGGCGCATAGCGGTGAAGCCACGCGAGTATACTCAAGTAAGCAGGATCAATCGGTCGTTGAGGGATTGTGCGATGAACTGCTTGAAGCTACACTGACAAAACTCGAATACGCAGGCAATATCAACTGCATAGGTGGAATCGTCCTTGAAACTGAGGACGAGACCGTCAGGTTGGATTATACATTCGATACCATATTAGGCGAGGTTGGCGAGCGGTCGATGAAGCAGATCTCTAGTATCCTCTTTGATACGACCCTTGAAAACCAAGTCGCAGGGCAGAAATCCACTAAAACAAAGATTGAAACGCCGACATGATTCTTGTCCTGTCAATCGGCGGTTCGGTGCTCGACCATGATCGAGATCGGCTCTCCGGATATGCTGGTGTGCTCCGGGATCTGGTATCATCAAACCACACGGTCTTTGTTGTGGTCGGAGGCGGCGCGACTGCCCGTGATTACATTGGAATGGCACGCACATTCGATGCGGATGAGGCGTTCTGCGATTTGATCGGGATTGCAGTCACCAGGTTGAATGCCCGCCTCCTGATTGCCGCTCTCGGAAGTTCCGCATACCCGGTTCCACCGGAGACGCAGGAAGACGCAAGCGTCGCTGCGCTCTCTGGCAGGATCGTTGTTATGGGCGGGACGATTCCCGGACACACGACCGATGCGGTCGCGGCAATCCTTGCGGAATACGTTCATGCAGACATCTTGATCGATGCCACATCCACCGACGGCATATACACAAAAGACCCGAAGAAGTACCCGGACGCTGTGAAACTGGATGAGCTATCTCCGGCGCGTCTGGTCGAGATCATCGCTGCTGAGGAGATGAAGGCTGGCGCGAATCTGCCGCTTGATATGCTTGCGGCAAAGATCATCGAGCGGTCAGGGATTCCTACAGTCGTTCTTGATGGTAGAGAGCCTGGACAAGTGGTAGACGCTGTGAACGGGGCGCGGGTCGGGACCTGCCTGCGGTGATATCCGGGATGAAAACTTAAAGATGATGTGTGGGTTGGGTGGGCACAATCGAAAACTCCAGTGAGAACACTCTGATTTTGCGGCAATCAAATTCGTGCAATTTGCGTCGTTCGTTACCGGTTGAGTTTGCTATGAAAGTGGGACACTAACATGATCGTATTTATCTAATTACACTTAATTATATATAACATTTTTGATTAAGAACGCCACCGATTTTATCTCTTTTAAAGATCCATCATCCAGTTCAATATTAATTTT
>DAOUXE010000258.1 GCA_030666765.1 Methanosarcinales archaeon | reverse complement strand
TTCGTAGTGATGCATACCGTATCAAGGGAGATGAATCGCAGAAGTTTAAATCCGTATTATTATCCAGTGGTTATGATCATGATCGTGGTTGCAGGAATAGGACTTCTGACGGTTGCCGCACCACAACTAGTTGCATCGGTCTCACATAATCTGGCCATACCGTTTGAAATACGTGAAGGAGGTCCATCGACAGTTGCAGAAACGTCATCGATGCTGACAACAAATGGCGTACTTGACATCGGCAAGTATGCCAAATTCCCGAGATACGAAGGAGAACATTCTATGGTCTACGGCAACTTCGGGAGCTGCTTCTATATATCATTACTCGGAATCATGGTTCTGGGTTATTATGTTATCCGCAGATGGAAACCGGAAGAGATCCTTATGCTGGTCTGGACCCTGGTAATACTTTTTTCGATATACGGGCAGAATCGATTTGCATACTACTATGCTGTGAATGTTGCACTGCTCAGTGCTTACTTTGGCACAAAGCTAATCGGGTTTACAGGATTTAATTATAATGAGAAAGTCAGAAAAATAGAGGATATCCCGCAATTTCTGAAGAAAAATATCGGGTATGTTATACTTGCAATCATCCTCGTCGTCATTCTCGTATATCCATGGGGTCCTGCCACCATCGCGCTTAACCAAGCAAAGTACTCAGGTGGACCCGGCGGACAATGGTACCACTCACTCGAATGGATGCGGGACAACACGCCGGATCCTGCACCGGATCCTGCAATCTTCTCATACTATGGACCCTACGTTCGACCGCCACCGGGTGAACCGTACCCCTACCCGGACACTGCTTATGGCGTAATGTCGTGGTGGGATTACGGATGCTGGATCGAGACCATAGGACATAGGATCCCGAATGCCAACCCATTCCAGGCAGGCATCGGTGGCGGCGAAGAGCAGCGACCTGGCGCAGCTACATTCTTCACAGCAGAGAGTGAGGCTGAAGCAAACGAGATCGCAGACACCCTCGGCGTGAAATATGTGATCAGTGATACACAGATGGCAACAGGCAAGTTCCATGCGATCGCGGCGTGGGATTGTGATACTGGCGGATATTCGGAGTGGCTGCTTATCGGCGGAAGAAATGTAAGGCCGCCCACGATGAGATACTTTAACTCGATGGAAGGGCGGCTCCATATATTCGATGGTGTCAGTCTTTCGCACTACCGTCTGGTACACGAGTCAACAGCAGGAGGTGACTCGGAACGTGGCTACAAATGGGTGTACAATCTGCAACCCACGTTGTATCCCGACCTCTTCGAGAACCGCCATCAGGACATGCCGTCAGAGATCGATGAAGTGAATACCGGTTTCGTCAAGATCTTCGAGTACGTGCCGGGCGCAAAGATCACAGGAACCGCGCCTCCAAACAGCACAGCAACGCTAAGCATCCAGATTCTCACGAATCAGGGGCGGACGTTTGAGTATGTCCGGACGGGGGCAGCATCCCCGGACGGCACGTTCACCTTAATTGCGCCGTATTCTACGGATGGACCGATTGCACCGGCAGATGGCGGGACATGGTTCGATACCGCTCCGTCTGGCATGTATACCGTAACCACAGCAACAGGATCATTCCCGGTGTCTGTGAGCGAGGCTGATGTGCTTGCCGGGAATGTGATTACCGTACAATAACAGTAGCACAATAACAGTAACCTCGGTCGGCAGTCGCCCACATCATCCACCTCTGGCATCTCTCCGCGCTTGGTCGCAGCAGACCGCGCAGCACGGCGAGATGCCAACCTTTTTTAACTCTCGCGATATTATACACACTCGCACGATAGAATTTCTCATTAGAGGGAGGTATACCGACTATGTCACTCAAGAACTACGGAGTACTGAAAGGAAAAGTGATCGACAGCAAGGAGGGAATGGGGGCAAGTCCCCATTTTCAAATACTGGTCATCGATGATGATCTGCGGCACCGCATCGCGATCAATGTCAAATCGAAGGCGGAGCCGTCGGAGCTGTTATATTACGTGGACGAGAACTTCGACCATCCAATGATAACAGAGCTTGAGTCTCTGCCCACTGGTTTTCACGAGCTCCCGTCCGAGCCTGGAGGGATGGCGCTTGACTATATCAGGGGGAACTGCTTTGACATCACCATGGCAAAGCCGCTGCCCCACGACATCCCAGGTCCTGACAACGACTTAAATGAACTGATCCACAAGTACGTCGCAAGAGCGATCGCGATGGAAAATAGCGCGGTGTATGCGTTTGGCGAAAAATGGGGACCCGAGACCAAGCGGGACAAGTATTTTGGGTTTAAGCCCGGAAACGGCATCCATGACATCCATGCAAATCAAGGGAACAGCGATGCGTGGAGCCGGGACGATGGTGTCTATCAGGACGGTGGGCTCATCATCCACCTACCAGACGAGGCGCGGTGGGTCGCCATCTTTCTTGCGTTCCAGTCCCAGTGCTTCCACACTGACGATGTCACAGGACACAGGATCCCTGAGGCGTGCAAGAGCATACCACCTGCACCACCTGCACCATCCGAGGATGAACCACCTGAGACCCGGGACAAAGATGTGCGCATCATTGCCGCGCTCATAAACCCGGAAGGGCATGATTACGGAAATGAAAGCGTAACACTTCTCAATACAACGCCGGATTCGATCGATATCGACGATTGGACGATTGTCGATAAGAACAAGAAGAAAGCATACCTAGGCGGAAGCATCGGCGCAGGAGAATCCCTGAGGATCGCGTTATCCGGCAAAGATGCGCAGCTCTCTAACAAGGGTGGAATTATCACGCTGCTCGACCGGAAGGGGCTCAAGGTGGACGGAGTAAGCTATACGAAGAAAGAAGCTTCCGTATCGGGATGGACTATGGTGTTTTAGTGTACCTGCTCAATATCGTATGGCTATCTACATATAAAACCACGAAATTACACAAGATTAACACAGAAATCTTG
>DAOUXE010000156.1 GCA_030666765.1 Methanosarcinales archaeon | reverse complement strand
GATAAAATTGGATAAGAAAATAGACATAAAAGATTGCTCGTGTGAATGAATCTGATCAAAGTGTAGATATCATGAAACAATACAAACTCCGGATCAACGGAGAATGGACGGAACCGGAGTCCGAAAACACAATCTCAGTAACCAACCCGGCAACAGAAGAGAGAATCGCAACCGTCGCAGATGGAGGACGCGTGGACGCTGGAAAAGCGATCGATGCAGCGCGTGACGCGTTCGATAACACCGACTGGAGTCAGAACCACGCACTCCGAAAGGCCGTCCTCCTGAAAGCAGCAGAACTCCTCCGGAAGGACGTAGATCGACTCGCACGCCTTGAGACGCTGGATAACGGAATGCCGATCGGCTGGGCAACGCGGTTCATCCCTGATGTGGCAGACTTTTTTGAGTACTACGCAGGTTTCACAGAGCCGCTTGTTGAGGAACTTGACACCCAGAGTACTGTCTACTATGAGCCAGCCGGCGTTGCCGCAGGGATCATCCCGTGGAACCTGCCGCTTAAGATGGCGTCATGGAAGGTTGCGCCTGCACTTGCCGCGGGCGATACGATCATCCTCAAGCCATCGAGCCAGACTCCACTCACTGCGCTCGAACTCGGCGAGATATTTGGCAGGGCAGGATGCCCGAAAGGCGTGATAAACGTGATCACAGGAAGGGGGGACGTTGTCGGGGCAGAACTTGCGGGAAGTTCAAAGGTCGATAAGGTTGCGTTTACTGGCGGGACTGAGACTGGAAAAGAGGTCATGAGACTTGCGTCAGGGAATCTTAAGAAGATAACGCTCGAATGCGGTGGAAAATCTGCAAACATCGTCCTTGATGACGCAGATATGGGGAAAGCAGTGAAGGGTGCGCTCTTTGCGATGTTCTTCAACGGCGGGCAGGTATGCACCGCGGGTTCGAGGCTGCTTCTGCCAGAGAGCATCCACGATTCGTTTATGGAACTGATGGTTGCAGAGACAAGACAGCTTGCGATCGGGGACGGACTCAATGATCCTGACATGGGGCCTGTGGTGAGTCTTGAGCAGATGGAAAAGGACTTAAGATATATCGGATACGGGCTCGAGGATGGTGCAGAACTCGCAACCGGGGGTGCGTGTCTCGACCGGACTGGCTACTTTGTCGAGCCGACGATATTTGATCGCGTGGACCCGGAATCGCGAATCGCACAGGAAGAGATATTCGGACCTGTACTATCTGTGCTCACGTACAGCGATGAGGCCGAAGCTATCGAGATTGCAAACGGTACGAAGTATGGGCTTGCCGGAGCGGTCTGGTCGGAGGATGTTTCTCGTGCGAAGAGGGTTGCAAGCCACATCAGGGCAGGGACTGTGTGGATCAACACGTATCACGGAGCTCCGAAGTATGCGCCGTTTGGCGGGTATCGCGAGAGCGGGATTGGGCGGGAACTCGGGACACACGGTCTCAAGAGTTACCTCGAAGTGAAGCATGTTATGGTCGGGTGACCGCGGCGTGGTTGCAGATTCAGGTTGGCATCGTAAAAATCACGGAGGATAAAGCAGGGAATTGACCGCGGAGATATGAAGACTCTTGGTTCTCCGCGGTGAAAACCCGGTGACAGGTAACCACGTGCTATTTAAGCGTATTGGATTATGCCATCCACTATGATGTACTATCCTACGTCAGGGTGGTGTATATATCCTGACCTTACCACTTACACACTAAACCTCATGATCGCATCAGCGAGATCACCGTCAGCATCTTTCAGTGCTTCGCGTGCCGCATCCTTGCTCGCGCCGGTCTGCTCGATCACGAGTTGCACATCCTCATCAGGTATCGCAAGTTCTCTTGCACTCTCATGCGGCGTTCCCATCAGCTGGTAGGTCTTCGTGCCTGCCGCATCCATGATCGAAACCGCGGCATCATCAAAGACGATCTCCGAGTCAGCGGTTCGTATGATCACCTCTTCCACGTTCTCGATCTCTGTTACGCTGATACCCATCTGTTTCATCATCTGCTTCATCTTTCGTGGGCTCATGCCTTTCCCAAGTCCTGGAAACATTTTTTTGCACCTCTTCTATCTCTCGATTTATCTCGATCCGTACTATGGTCTATGGTTTCGGGTGGCATATAATGGTAACGAGATCGCCCTGTCCTTGGTATGTCCTTGATATGTTCTGCCGGATGTGCGGGATTCAAATGGTATTTCATCGTCACTGGGAATTCTATCGTTCGGTTAGGGGCATCACTCCATTTTGTGCATAGATTCTATAGCAAAAATTTATATAGCCTACATACCGAACTAATCAGGGTCATAGTGGATGATCACAACAGAGGAGGGTAACTAATGAGTGAATTCATAGACGAGTTCATAGGAACATGGAAGAAAGTGATAACCACGCCAGGTGACTTCTTCAAAGAGATGCCAACATCGGGCGGGTATGAAGAGCCGCTTAAGTTCGCGGTCATAAACTACATAATAGCGGGTATCGGTATGACACTGATCTCGCTTGGTAGTGCGTTCTTTATGATCGTTGCCATGCCGATATTCGGGATTATCGGGCTGTTCATCAGCGGAGCGATACTCTATATCTGTTTCAAGATCGTTGGCGGGTCCGGAAGTTATGAAGGCACGGTTCGGATAGTGGCTTACGCATCAGCAGTGAATGCGGTTGCGTGGATACCGATCCTCGGCTGGATCGTTGCACTTTATGCGATCTACCTCGAGATTGTTGGCGGAACCTTTGTTCACAACATCACGACTATGAGGTCTGTGATAGCAGTATTCATACCGATAATCGTGATAGGAATAATCGTGCTGGTGCTATTTGCTGCGATTCTGGCAATGATAGCAAGCATGGGGCTGGACATGAACTGTGGGTTTTAGAATAACCTGAAGAGGGCATACGGCTAAATACAGGCTCTGATTGAAGTTTCAGGGTCTGTTTTATTTTTTCATCGTCCAATCACTATCAATACCTGAGCAGATGTCAGAAACGCGCATTTGCGATCACACCACTGTATATCGCAGATTCCCTTTCCACGCAGACATCAGCGAACCAAGACGCGCCACGCTCTCCTGATCGGTCGGCATGAACATCATCTCGGGGCGGTGTCGTTCAACATATCCCAGAAACGGGTGGAAATGCGACATCAAAAACTTAAAATCGCTGATCAGCACGATCGGATCATTGTGACTTCTATCTAAATGCGGCAGCACCGAACTCACATCGGTTCCTCCGCCCGCAGTTATAGACCGCAGCGCAGCGATATCGGTCTGACATGCGCCCGCATTAAAGGTAATGATCTTCGTCCGGGACTTAAAATACCTGTGGATGGTGTTTGCCAGCATCTTTGCTGATGTGATCGATTTGGTCATGCTTGATGATGTATCAACAAGCACCCAGACGGATTTTCGCTTCTCCAGTTCCCGCTCGAGCCACATATTACTCGAATCGAATAGAATGAGACGTTTCTTATCGGCAAGCGACGTGCTTGTACCCCGGTATCGTGTTACAAGGCGCGGTCTCTCGATCCCAAGCCCGCGCTCGAGAAGGGGTGGTAGTTTCAGTTCCCGTGCAAGACCTGCGCATTCGGCTTCATCGTATTCAAGTACACCCTTCCCGCTTCCGATGCTCATGCCATCGATCTTCTGGGCGAGGGTCTCGGGCGCAAATTCGCAGAACTTCTCCTGTTTGATGTACTGCGGCGTGCGCTCATGTATCACGTCGGTATTCCGCTTCATCATCCGCCATGGCGTGTTGTCCGAGCGCCAGACCGAGCTTAAAACGCCTGCCAGCGCAGACGCGGACTCGACAAACTCTGTAAACCGCTTCTCTGTGAGATGTTCCGCCGAATCTGCCACGAGACTTGCAAGGTGCCTGAACTGGTCAGATTCTGCGAGTTTTGTGATGCTTTCCAGGATCTCACGATCCCAACCCGGATCGTAATCTCTGTCCTGCCCCCCGTCTCTGTTTTGATTTTGGTTTCGGTGTGGACGCCCCTCACGAAACTCAGGAAAGGTGTGCGGATGCCGTGACAGCAGGATGAGCATCGCTATGGTGTAGGCATCGTCGCTCTTTGATTCCGCAAGAGAGTTCAGCAGCGACGCATCCATCGGCTCGTAAGCACAGGTATCCATCCCGCGGTTGATCGCATAGTCAGAGACGATATTTGTTGCGAAATGTACGATATCCGCGTCCAGATACTGCCCGCTCCAGATGTCGGCATCGCTTATCTTCTCCGCTTCTGTGATCTCGCGGTAGCCCGCGATCAGGTCGTTTATGTGCGGCAGATGCGCGATCTCGTGGCCCACGAGCAGTCTTGCGAGATCGTTCTGATCGCGGCTGGTCTTGATGTAGAGGTCAGCACGCCTGTGTGCGGTAAAGACATGGATATAGGAGGAAGGGTCCGAATCACCGCTTTCTATATATTTTAGTCTGATATCATAGTTGGACACCAATTTATCGATCAGTTCGCTTAACACCACAAACATGCTGCCGGGTGCTGGCTC
>DAOUXE010000125.1 GCA_030666765.1 Methanosarcinales archaeon | reverse complement strand
GTATAAAGAAACATTCAAAAAAGTGAAGAGTAATCTGGTGCGAAAGGGTGTACTCATCGCCATAGAGCGAGAAACATATGGAAAGTCTACCAAGATGGAACGCTTGCGATTCTATTTTCCTCCGGAATTTGGAGAGTTTCTTCCATCACTCGTCAAGGCTTCCAAATTCAAAAAAACCGGAAAGTTCAAGAGAGAAGTTCTGCGTGATAAACTGCTTGAGCTTGCGGGAGGGGAGAGAAAAAGACCATCTCCATTATCAAAATCAGACAGACGGTCGTTCAAACTTACAATCAACGAGGGTAATCTGTCTATCGGGCGCGAACAGTTCAGAGCAAAATACCTGTTGGATTGGCAGAAAGCTTGCATGCGTGCGTCTATTAAGACCGATACTGAGGATCGGGGTTATTCAGGTTATCCGAGCGATAATATGGCTCCCGTTGATGCTGCACTCTATGCAATCGCACAACTTGGAGAGCATGAATGGCTACCCGCAGACGGTCTCGGAGTGATACTCAAGATATTTACAGGAGATGATGTAGATCACCCCTGCGAACAGATCTGCGAGGCGGGCTGGGAGTGGGGCTGCCTTGTAAAAGTCGTGGTGGATAAGACGGCATACTACCGGTTACCTGATGATTCCTTAGACGACGCAGCCGCACCAACGCCTGATCAGTACCTGCAAATTGCGCCCGATGGTACAGTAGTGCTAGATATGGTGAAGATCCCTTATACCGCACTGGAAGTGATAGCTTCGATCGCACTCATGGATATTCATAACGCCAACCTGCGAGCAATCGCGAATATCATCAAGATTGGGGATGCGCTCACAGCTGTTCGAAAAGAAGGTATTTTTGAGTGGCTCAGGGAAAATTCATCTGGTTTTCGCAGTGCAATTGAGATTGCTGAAAAGAGATGGGGTAAACAGATCATTCATGAATGCCTGATGGTTGCACAGGTGAAAGATCTGAGTCTCAAGGTGCAGATCGAAAAGTCGTGTACCGGTTCGCAACTTGTATCCCTTCCGGATGATTATATCGCATTTCCCTGTGGCACTCTTCCCGCGATACAGAAAATAGTGGGCGCGTCAGGACATGTGATCAAGAAGGTGAGGACTGAATGATGCGACCAAAACCAGACTTAACTCAGGCAGATATCGACGAACTGATCGTTGTTTCTAATCAGTGCGATCTGCGCCATGATTTACATGCCTTTGTTGCGTATGTGCGGGAGCGCGATGTAAAACGGTTACACCGGAGTAATAAGTTGAACAGGTCCGATCAAAAGCGATTGGCAAAACTCATGAGCGATTCTTATCTGGTAGAAGAAGTAGAGGCAAACGGGCATTCTGGCTGGATATGTTATGTCGATTGCCTGGCGCTTGCATTCAAGTTCACAGACTACGACATTGAGGGGACATATATGGGGTATACCAGCAGTGCACCGTCATTTCCTGACAATTATATCGATGTCAATGCCGAAAGATACGAAGAGTTCATCGGTTTACCGTTAATAGAGCAGGAGATGAAGCTTCAGGATGTATTGGTAAAACATTATCTTGATGGCTACAATGAGTTTTACAAGACAAGTGTGCTTGGCAGGCTATCAGGGTTCTCGACTCGGGGATCGGCGACTGGTATTATACCGGGACTCGATTTTGGCAAAGCGAGGCGTTTTATTATGAAGGTTTTACAATCCTGCACGCCCGGTGTCTGGTACACTACCGCCTCATTGATCCGATATCTAAAAGAACATCATCCATTCTTTCTCATTCCAAAGAAGCCCAAGTATGAATATGAACATTATGCCGAGAAGGGCAGGTATGGCAACTTTCGGGAGCAAAAGGAGAGGTGGGGTGCAGAGATACAGATTTCAGAGAATGATGCGGATTCGTTTGAGCGGGTGGAAGGTCGCTTTGTGGAACGGTTCCTTGAAGGATTGCCCTTTATTTTAGGATATATCGAGGTCGCCTATTCCAAAACTGAATATAAAGGACTCCTGCCCGAGATTAATCAGCTTCAGGCGTTTCGGGTCAATGACATGTTCCTGCACGTGATGAGCGGGGAGGTCGTAGAGCCCAGAGTTACAGTGCAGCCGAATTTCGAGATGCACGTGGAATCGGAATTGTATCCGGTTCGGATTCTTGCGCAATTGGCAAAACTTGCGGATGTTGTGGCAGAGGACAGGACAAGCATCTTAAAACTTCAAAAAAAGAAGGTTCTGACCCAATTGAGCGAAAGAGACGGCTTTGATGTGATCAAGCTTCTGGAGACTATGAGTGGTCAGAAACTGCCACAGAATGTTCAAATCGAACTCGACGAGTGGACCGGGGCTTCAGAGGCGTTTACTCTCTATGAGAATGTTGCGCTTCTTGAGGGAAACAAAGATCTGCCCAAAATCGACGAATTCACGATTGAGCCCATATCGCCTGCGATCAGAATCGTGCATTCACCAGACGAGTTGTTTACGCATCTTATGCAGAAGGAGTTGATCCCTCTTCACATAAAACATCGCTCTTCGGCTTTTACGCTCCTTCCCGACGGTGCAGACACAGTATTTCCCAGACGCGATATGGGCGTTTCAAAAGCAAAAGCAAAATCGAAGGCAAAGACAAAGACAAAGAAGCGTGTGACGATAAAACGGGAAGTCCGGATAACATTCCAGTTTCCGGCAAAAAAATTGATGGAAGAATTCCGCAACGGGCTTATAACTGCCCGGTGCCCGGTTGCTGCAGATTGGAGCGAATTGACACTTTCTTTTGATAAGCGTTACGAATCAGAGGTAAAGAAAGTCAGTAAGGAACTGTTAGATTACACAATCAAGATCGAGGATGCCCTATGAGCTCACAGCCACAGAAGCCGCTTATAATCCAGAGCGATCGTACGTTGATGCTCGAGGTCGGGCACCCAGGGTACGTAGAATGCAGGGATTTCCTATCTCTTTTTGCAGAGCTGGTAAAATCGCCGGAGTTCATCCATACGTATCGGGTAACACCACTCTCGCTCTGGAATGCAGCAGCACTGGATGTGCCGTTTGAAGAGATAACCCGCGGTCTTGAAGAGTTCTCGCGTTACAGCGTTCCGTCAAATGTCATCGTCGATATGAGGGAGTGGTATGAGACGTATGGCAAGCTGGTCTTGCAGAAAGCCGAAGCCGCGGAGGACCTCCTGGAGCTTGTTGTTACAGACTCCCGCATTCTGGAACGAATCCGTAACAATGAGTCCTTGAGAGACTTCTGGGCGGATAACGACAGCATTCCCGGACTCTTCGTACCGCAAGCAAGACGCGGCGATCTTAAGCACGCATTGATAAAGGCGGGATACCCGGTAAAGGACCTGTGCGGATATCTGGAAGGAAAACGGTTCGATATCACTTTGCGCGACATTGATCTCGATGGCAACTCATTTGCGCTGCGCGATTATCAAAAGGAGGCTATAGGTCTCTTTTACTGTGGCGGGGAGAAGACCGGAGGCAGTGGAGTGATTGTTCTTCCATGCGGTTCAGGTAAGACGATTATAGGGCTTGGAACGATAGCTCAGATATCAAGTTACACATTGATAATCGCCACCAATACGGTCTCGGTTCAGCAGTGGCGCGATGAACTTATCTCTAAGACTCACATCAACGAAGCGGACATCGGCGAGTATACAGGGCGCAAAAAAGAGATCAAGCCGATAACAATCACCACATACCAGATGCTGACACATCGTAAAACAAAGGATAGTCCACTTCACAACCTGGAGATCTTTACCGAGCACAACTGGGGGCTAATTATATATGACGAAGTGCATATACTCCCGGCTCCGGTATTTCGTGCAACAACGGCAATTCAAGCCAGACGGCGGCTCGGGCTGACCGCAACACTGGTTCGCGAAGATGGGAAAGAGGATGATGTCTTTGCACTGATCGGTCCGAAGCGATACGATGTCCCGTGGAAGACGCTTGAGAGTCGTGGCTATATCGCAGAAGCCATCTGTACCGAGTATCGCGTCCCTCTTTCACCTGAAGAGGAGCTTACGTACGCCCATGCCGATAAACGTGCCAAGTTTCGCATCGCAGCAGAGAACGAGCGCAAAAAAGAACTTGTGTGCGAACTCCTGGAGAACCACGCAGGTGAGAGCATCCTTGTCATCGGTCAGTACATCTCGCAGCTGGAGAAGCTTGCAAAGTCACTGGATCTTCCGATAATCACTGGCAAGACCAAACAGGACGATCGGGAGAAGCTCTACGATCAATTCAGGAAGGGGGAGATTAACACGCTTGTTGTATCCAAGGTCGCAAACTTTTCCGTGGATCTGCCTGACGCCAGTGTCATGATCCAGATATCGGGTACTTACGGTTCACGTCAGGAGGAAGCGCAACGATTGGGGCGCATTCTTCGTCCGAAGGAACATGCGTCTCATTTCTACACACTGGTCTCGAAAGGTACCGTTGAACAGACGTTCGGGAGCAATCGTCAGCTCTTTTTGGTGGAGCAGGGGTACAGGTATCAGATCAGGTATTTCTGAGGGGTTTTCGGACGGTACCATTTGATAGAAACCGTCACGCTTCCGCATCCGCCACATCCTTCTGATCTCATAATTCAATAACCTCGAAACAGAAGAATTGGAAGAACTGATGTATTGGAGGAACTGATGTGATAGATAAGTGCTATGTCTTATTCGAAACACTGTTTTTAGTGGCAGGTGTTATGTATGGAAACCGTAACGATCCCCAAAGATGTCTGGAATCCTATCTCAAGTCTGGTGCACCGTGGTTTATTCGAGAATGAAAGATCGGCTATCGTAAACATGGTTCACGATTTGAGTTTGTCCAAAATGAAAGAATATGGGGCGGCTATGCAGAAATTCGAGATAAAATATGGTGTTATTTTTGAAGATTTTGAACAGCAACTCAATTCTGCTGATAAGGAAGATTTTGAAAGATGGGACGACTACATTGAATGGAATGCATACTCCGGCGCATATCATTACTGGAAATCCGCTCACGAGGAGTCGTCCGGATGCTTGTAGTCCGAACGATAACGATTTTAAGAAGCCACCACAGTGTTGTTGAACTCCGTATCACAAAGACTATGGTCGAGCCTGATATTGAACTGATCAAAGCGGATGCAACCTGGGGTGATGAAAACTCTCCATATTCGGGTGAGTTCCACATCCCAAAACCTTGCCATTTTTCAGCAATTCCCGTTGTGTCTGTAAACGCATGC
>DAOUXE010000280.1 GCA_030666765.1 Methanosarcinales archaeon | reverse complement strand
GGAGAGACCCACAACCCGGATTTAACCAATCGTTGTATCGATTCGATTGCACCGTCCCTTGTGATGAGCTCTGTTTCATACGCCCTCATCACAACACCCAGACACCCGATACTCCTCAATCCCGACATCCTTGCAGCAACCCTCGCCATCTTATCATCCGCAAGAAATTCCATGATGTCCAGATGCATTGCAAGAGAGATTGCACACATCTCACCCCGATGTAATCCCAGTTTCTCCCTCATGTTGCTTATTTCGGGGGAAAGTTCTACTTCTTCCACTTTTATCCATTCATTCTCGATCTCTGAAATTATCAGAGAAGAATATTCATCGTAGTGCTTTGTAACTTCGTCTCGGACCTGAATCGGAATGATAATCTCCGAGAATAACTGCATGAGGAGGTTCAATCTCCTGATCTTGGCAAAGAGGATGAGCGGGCTCGCGTCACTTACCGCGGGCATATTCCAGATCCTCGTTTAACTCCGCCATATCGTACTGAAAGATTATTTTCTGTTTCGGCAACTCTGATAACAGTTCTGATAAAGAAACGCCTGCAATCTCGGCGGCTCTCCATAATGTTACCCGATGGTCTTTGTACATACTGAGTGCTTTATGCACCTTCCACTCGTGCAACCCTTCGTCTATCAATTCTGTCAGGAAGATGGACTTCTCTGTCCCCTCTATTTCTGACCAGTATTCGATCTCGTTCAGGGTCTTCACAGGAAGTTTTGTTATGATCGTTGCCGTGGACATTTCCGGGACACCCGATTGATTACAAGGGCTAATATCGATATAATACTTTGCTCCACAACTTCTTTGCAACTGATCTATTCGCAACACAACAATGATAGCCACAACCTTTTAATCCCGCCATCCAATATATGCATCCACTCCAAAAAGGGGGGTAAGAGGTATGCGGGCTTCAATTTACCCAAATCTTGTGTTATGATCTGCTTTGATTTCTAAAGAGTGTCTGTTATCGATTTAGTAGCATTTTATTATACTTTTAATATTTAAATTAACACTCATTACATGATTTAAAACATTATTTGCATAAATCCGTAACAACAAGTTGTTGATTTGTACGTAATACCCCCATTTACCCTCTAATTTGGAGGGGATACCAATATATGATCGCTGTCTCAAAAATGGATGATAAAGATACCATGCCCATCGAATCACTCGAACAACTGGCGCTGCTCGGCGCTCTCGAATCGAATATCGCCATATCGTCTGCCGAATTTGCACACCATCTCGATACAAGTCCGCAGACCACATCTCGCAAGCTGCAACTTCCGGAACAGGAGAATATAGCCGCAAGAAGGTCGGAAAACATGACGCCAATCCCGCAAACACTGGTACGATTGGACTTTTCGGAACCAGTATAATTTGTGGGCCATACATGCACCACAACGATGTAGAAGGGCGGGTCTTTGATGCATGAGTTCCCCCACCTGCCAGTCCATGATTCGAACATCTGAAAACATACGCATCGGACCCCAAACACTAAATAACTCGGTAGCCACATCAATTAGCAAGATGCACGAACCCTTAAAACCGCTCTCTAGATACCACCGCGTCTCTGCCGGCACCGAAGAGGCACGGTTTCTGACCGCAAAGAACTTTCCGGTAGATTTCGACCTCGACGCACCAATAAGTGATCTTTGGAGCATTCATGATGATGCGATGAGCGACTTTCATCGATCATATCGGTCAGATATACCAGATCGACCGGACCTATCAGACCAACCGGAAAGAGAGAAGAAACCTGCCGGAAAATCCCTACTCGATCTCAAGATCAAGATCGCGGACCGAATGCTTGAGAACTGTCATCTCTGTGACCGGAGATGCGGCACAAACCGGAAGAAAGGAGAGGTGGGATACTGCCGGCTTGGTGCGGTCTCGAGATACTCCTCAGAGTTCCTGCATTACGGCGAGGAGCCGGAACTTGTGCCATCACATACAGTCTTCCTCTCGGGATGCGTCTTTTCTTGCGTGTACTGCCAGAACTGGGAGATCTCGACCCACCCCGATCTTGGAATCCCGATTCTTCCAAAAGACGTTGCGAGGATCGCTGCAATAAGACGCGGTCTTGGCGCAAGGAACCTGAACTTCGTGACTCCGACGCCGCATCTTCACACCATACTGCGCATTCTCGCCGAGATGAGGGTAAACGTCCCGATCGTGTGGAACTCGAATATGTACCACTCGGAAGAGGCTGCAAAACTCCTCTGCGGTATTGTCGATGTCTATCTTGGAGATTTCAAGTACGGAAACGACGGATGTGCAAAGAGATACTCGAATGCCGATCATTACTGGGATACAGTCACGAGAAACTTCCTCTGGGCTTATGACGACTCAGAGATCCTGTTGCGGCAGCTGGTGCTTCCCGGACACATCGAATGCTGCACCGCACCGATTATTGATTGGGTTAGCGATCACATACCCGATGTCAGGTTTAATCTGATGGTTCAGTACCGTCCCGCGTATCTGGCGCACCGGTACCCGGAGATCGCAAGATCCCTCACCGAGAGGGAGTGCGAGCATGCAAGCAACATATTCAGTAACTCCCACCCAAGTTAGCATCCAACATGCAGT
>DAOUXE010000205.1 GCA_030666765.1 Methanosarcinales archaeon | reverse complement strand
TCCATCGGGAAGAACGCATTCTCGATCGCATCATCGAGTGCGGATTCGATGCTGATCAGGTCCACATCGTTACCAAGCGACATACACGGCGTGGTGTGGTAGACACCGATATGCGACGGGAAGACGATGTAGTCGTTGACATCGATCACCCGGTTCGTATTCTTCCGCCCGGGCGCCATCATCATATCGATCGCCTGCGCAATCATCCTGTTGATCTCGTAGTAATAATTGGATTCGCCGCCATCCAGTTCGATCTTCTTTCCGAGGGTCGTGTTATCGACAAGCATCACCATGTCGGCATTCTGGTGACTATCCTCGCCATACTTGAGCAATCGGGACAGTCCACAGATCGCATTGAAGTGCCTGTGATCAGCCTCGATCAGGTCGGGCCACACGCAGAGCGCGAAGTGCTTGTGTCCGGAGGCGGTTCTCCCGGATCCATGTTTCATCTGGTCGATGATGTATGGGATGCTGCCGTTGCCGGTACCTCCACCAAGCGTCATGATGTCAAACATCGCATCACCGCTCGTAAGCCCGAGACTCTCGATTCGCCTTCTTATAATCTCATCGAAATCGATCCTCGCCTCATTCTCTCCGACCTTCCAGAAATTGCCTGTTCCAGTGCTCTGTCTGCCAAAAAGCTGTACGCGCTCTCTCCGGATTGTTTCAAGCGCCTTTGCCTCTTTACCCTCAAGATGCTCTGCTATCTCGTCGAGGACCTTCTTTAAATCAGCTCTTGCGCTGTTGAGGAGTAATATTCTGTCTGATATCGCCTCATTCCGCATACTGGCAAAGTAGAGGGCTGCAATCCTGCCCGCACCCTCTCCGGATGCGATCAAACTCCATTTCGTGTAATCGTCTGAACTCGCTGATGCTGACATCATCCAATACTTTCACCGGAGGGTACTTGAATATATGGAATGAATGCGATAAGGTTTAAGTAGATTGTCACGATTTATCATCTAATTCAGGAGGCACCCTAATGGCAGACGAATTCCCATTTGAGTTATCCCCCATGTTTGAAGGGGAACGGATCAGAAAGGACGGCATGTATATCGAACTCGCAGGACCGAAGAGCAAGGGCTTTGAACTGGTGCGTGCCGAAGGCATGGACGAGGTCGAGGACGGGAAGTTTACCCTGATCGGCCCGGATCTCTCTGATATGAACGAGGGCGAGAGACATCCTTTTGCAATGATCTACCGTATCGCGGGTGAGGCAGTCGAACCCGACCTTGAGGCGATTGTTGAACGTCGAAATCACGATTTCCAAAACTACATAAACGGTCTCATGCATCTGAATCAGCGGTACGATATCTGGCTTCGTATCAGCAAGGATGCGGTCGAGAAGGGGCTTAATTCATTCGAACCCCTCGCAAAAGCGACCATGATGCTCTTTAAAAACGAGATGACCTTCATCGAGAAGATGGAAACCCTTTACATCACAGACGCTGACGAGATCGAGAAGAGACTTCCGGAGATCCGTGCGATATATGAGGCAAGGGACGCGCGAACGCGCGATCTGCATGATGAGGATGTGGACACGTTCTATGGGTGTACGCTCTGCCAGTCGTTTGCCCCGACCAATGTCTGTGTGGTGACGCCTGACCGGGTCTCGCTCTGCGGCGCGATCAACTGGTTCGATGGCAGGGCCGCCGCAAAGGTCGATCCCGAGGGTCCGCAGTTCGCAATCGAGAAAGGAGAGTGCATCGATCCGGTAGGTGGTGAATACGCGGGTGTTAATGAGGTTGCGATATCGTCGTCGCAGGGCGAGTACTCCCAGATCAAACTGCACTCGTTCTTTGAGTACCCTCATACATCGTGCGGCTGCTTCGAGGTCGTAGGCTTTTATATCCCTGAACTCGATATTATCGCATGGGTGGATCGAGATTACGCAGATCCTGCTCCAAACGGGCTTACGTTCGCAAACATGGCCGGGCAGACCGGCGGCGGCAAACAGGTCGTTGGTTTCCTCGGAATCGGGATCAACTACTTCAGGTCGCCCAAGTTCATCGCTGCCGATGGCGGCTGGAACCGGGTCGGATGGATGCCAAAGCACCTCAAGGACCGTGTGCTTGACGATATTCCGGACGATATCGTGGATGCGATTGCAACTGAGGTGGATGCAACCGATCTAGACTCATTAAAGTCGTTTTTGGTAGAGAAGAAGCATCCAATCGTCGCGGAGTGGAAGACGAAGGAGGAAGCGAAAGCGGGTGCAAAGAAACCTGCTACCCCTGCCGCGTCGGTGCCGACTGAAGTAGCGGGAGCGGTGCAGGGGTTGCCTGCCGTGGGCATGGCAGCTGGCATTCCGATGCCGATTGCTGGAATGTCGCCTGGATCTGGCGGCGGGATCAAGATCATCCTGAAGAATGCAAAGATCAACATCGAGCAGGTAATCGTGGAGCAGGTTGAGGAGTAATTCGAAGCGCAAAGTGGAATCAACGGTCGGATCCCCTGAACCAGTTTACAAAGGGGCATCGGGCCACGGCAACAGGATCGTTTCGTGGGCATCATCCGCTACGGTCTGGTCACACCGCCCAGGCGCTCTCATAATCCTACAGGCGGTGGCTGGCGCGATAGAATTATGACTATGCGGACGCTGAGATACAAGCATGAAAAGAATCGAATTCCACGACCGGGAACAGGAGACAAAAGAGATCATGGATATTCTGGACGCAGAACCATCCCTGATCACTTTCATCTACGGACCGATAAACTCCGGAAAAACTGCACTTGTTACACACCTGATAGACCAGCTTCCAGAAGGGCATGTTGTATTCTATATAAACCTCAGGACTAAGTTTTTAGCGAGCTATGACGATTTCATCGAATCGTTGTTTGAGGTAGGGATAGAGGCCAATGCTGCGAAGAGAAAGAGAAGGGAAACGCTTGCAGAACTGGTTTCGTCGGCTACAAAAGTTACTGGTTCTACCGGATTCTGTGGTTCTCGAAAAAGTTACTTGTATTGATAGTAATTTTGCCAATCATGTTATAACCTACTAAGTTTATACTATTGTCCTATGAGTCTCCAGGACACTTATAAACCTGAAGATAAGGATTTCAAACCTGTTTGGGAATTACAGCAGGCGCATATTCTGCCATTGGCCATTCACGAAAGAAGATGCAATTTTGAAAAAGATTTCGATCCTTTGGCACATAAATCGAAACAGATTTGTATATTCATCGAACAGAAAGAGTATAACCACATATTGGGTGATGCTAAAGCGTTTCGCATCTATTTGGATGGTGTGATTGAGCAACATCCGAAACTGTTCCCGGTTATGATCCGGCAAGGGTATACATTCCACGACATACTTCCGGAGTCCAAGAAAATGCCAGAAATTCGTTTAAGGCGTATTAAAGTAAGGATGAAGGACGGTAATGGAAATGATGTATTTACCATCCGCTTTTGTAATGCCATATATGATCGGTTACACCGATGATGTGGAGAAACCCATGTTTTACGCCGATGGGGGGCTATCGTCAGTGACCACAGAAAACAGCAGAACCAGGATCTTTGCATCCAGTACTAAACGAAACAAAAACGGGATTGGTTCAGTGTAGTGGTTTCATTAGTCCGATTATTAACCCCCCATATCAGTC
>DAOUXE010000069.1 GCA_030666765.1 Methanosarcinales archaeon | reverse complement strand
GTAGAAGAGGGGGTGATAGAATTTCTGCCGTATCGAAAGTGGGCATTGCAGAATGGAAGGAATCAACTCGATTGAATGCTTGATGATATCTGTTCCGGTCTCGGAAAACGGAAGGGTGCCGATAAGAACGCAATCAATGACAGCACGAGAATCGGCAACTTAAACAACCTGAAATACTTTTTCTGGCATGATATCACTATCTCATCATACCTCTCGTATGAACCCGAACCTCTAATCACTTCTTCTCCATCCATAAGCTTGAACCTTCCATGAATAACTAAATTGCTCGAGCAATCCTCACAGACGCTCCAGATCCCGATTCAACACAGCAACCCACCACCATCTCACCATATCAACAAGATCCTTGCTAAACTGCCCTGATATCCGGTAGACCCTTTTCTTGTTCGTGATCATTCCGGAACCGAGCAGTTTGTCCCACACCCGCATAAAACGATGATCTGCTGACTCCCAACTTACGGAGCAGTTCTGCCCACTCGCTCGTCCGTATCGGATTTCCTGACGCCTCCCGTTCGAGGATCATCTCAAGGAAGCTCTGCCCCCGGATCGCAGTGCTCTCGTCCTGGAAGAGACGGCGCATCAGTCCATAGAACGGATCACGGGATGCGGTGACCCTCGTGTTTGCGTCCGATCTGATGATAAAACTGGTCGAGGTGCGCGGAGCATCCTTTACCAGTGTCATGTCATAGTCGGGGTTTTTGCGTCTATGGGTCTTCGCAGCACCGACCCCTCAAGATCGACATACTCATCACGCAGCGTGTGGGCGATATGCGTCTCATTCCCTAAAGCAGTTCGATCAGATCGTCCTTCTCAAGTCCGGTCTGTTGGAGAATGTCGAGAAGTGTGCCTTTTGCAAGTTCCCGATGCAATGGGACAACGGTTTTATAGGTTCTTCCAGTGGTGATCTTTTGGAGTGATACATGACTGCCCCTCTGCCGCACTTCGATAAAACCGACTCGTTTCAGTGCAGCTATAAGTTTTTTACCCGATATGATGGGGAGTTTATGCATGAGCAACTTCAACTGTGGTCCAGAACGGTGTGGAGGTCCCACTATGCAGGTCATCTATCCCAAAACTCTCGATATAAAGATATATGGCTTCCTTAATGTTTGCCTGCGCTTCTTCAAGGGACTCGCCCTGAGAAGCCACACCGAGCGCGGGGCATCTCGCAATAAAGAACTTGCCTTCCTTCACGATGGATACTATGAATGTTCCCATATCGACCTCCGATTCTGTTATGGAGCTATTCTGACCCCGTTATAGATTAACCTTGCTCTTTGATCTCTTATGATATACGGAGCCCGCAATCCCTATGGAAACCCCGCCGATAGAGCCAGAACTATTTCTCCATCCATAAGCTTGAACCTTCCAGGAATAAATAAATTGCTCGATCATCACAGACGCTCCAGATCCCGATTCAACACAGCAACCCACCACCATCTCGCCATATCAACAATATCCTTGCTAAACTGCCCTGATACCCGGTAAACCCCTTTCTTATTCGTGATCATTCCGGAACCGAGCAGTTTGTTCCGCATCGCATAAAAAGAGGATCTGCTGACCCCCAACTCACGAAGCAGTTCTGCCCACTCACTCGTCTCTATCGGATTTCCTGACGCCTCCCGTTCGAGGATCATCTCAAGAAACCTTTGACCCCTGATAGCGGTGCTCTCATCCTGGAAGAGACGGCGCATCAGTTCATAGAATGGATCGCGGGATGCGGTGACCCTCGTGTTTGCGTCCGATCTGATGATGAAACTGGTCGAGGTGCGCGGAGCATCCTTTACCAGTGTCATGCCGCATTCTGGGTTTTTGCGTCTATAGATCTTCGCAGCACCGATCTCACAAGATCGACATACTCATCACGCAGCGTGTAGACGATGTGCGTCTTGTATGACTGCTTCTGCGCATGGAGAATGCCGAGTTTGGAGTGGATATATCCAACCATCGATGCAACGGTCTTGTGGGTGACCTTGAATTTCTTGGAGAGGGTGTCATGTAGAAGATCTACAGTTATCCGTTTGACCCTCAGTATGGTTTTCATAACGGCATACCGAATACCATCGGCGTCCAGCTCAAGATACCGTTCCAATCGCCTCTTGATTCTTGTTCGAAATGAACTCATGCATACCATCCCATAAATTATATCTCAAATATGTGGCACATATATCTCCATCATAGTTGAGCGAATCTCGCTGCTTCACCAAGTTCCTCCTCGATCCTTATAAGTTGGTTGTACTTGGAGGTGCGCTCTGACCTGGCAGGTGCTCCAGTCTTTAAGAGATCAGCACCGATCGCAACAGCGACATCGGCGATCATCGAGTCGCATGTCTCGGCAGACCGGTGACTTACCACAACCCGGTATCCGTTCCTGTGCGCCAGATGTGCAGCATCAAACGCTTCAGATACCGTTCCTATCTGGTTTAACTTCAGTAGCAGCGCATTCGCAGCCCCGGCATCGATCCCGCGCTGCAACCGCTCGATATTGGTCACAAAGATATCATCACCGATGATGACTCTGTCCGTTGCTGCGGTCAGTAGCGCGAAGTCCCGAAATGCCTCCTCGTGAAACGGATCCTCGATCAAGAAGATTGGATATGTCTTTATCAGGTCAAGGTAGTAATCAACCATCTCGCCGCCGTCGAGCTTTGCACCGTCGATCAAGTACTTCTCGTCTTTAAAGAACTCGGATGCAGCGGCATCGACCCCAAGTGAGACCTCTGCTGTGGTGTAGCCTGCCTCTTCGATGGCGGCAACGATCGCATCGAGTGCCTGACTCGTATGATCCATCGGCGGCGCATATCCTCCCTCATCGCCGACATTGCCCGCGCCTGATCCGTACTTCGCAGTCAGGATGCCTTTAAGTGTGTGATAGACCTCTGCCCCAATCCGTACCGCTTCCGTGCACGTCGGTGCGCCTTTCGGCTGGATCATAAACTCCTGAATTGCAAGGTCGTTTCCGGCATGTTCGCCCCCGTTTAAGACGTTCATGGTCGGGCAGGGCAGCACACACGCCCGGATACCTCCCAGATACGCATACAATGGCAGACCCGCAGAATCCGCAGCAGCATTGGAAGCGGCCATCGAGACACCGAGTATGGCATTCGCGCCAAGCTTCGACTTGTTCGGCGTACCATCGAGATCGATCATCGTCTGGTCAATCGCGCGCTGGTTCCGCACATCCATGCCAATGATCTCATTTCTGAGTGCGCTATTCACGTTTTCGACCGCATTCAAAACGCCCTTCCCGTGATACCGATCATCGCCATCCCTGAGTTCGAGCGCCTCGTTTGTACCTGTCGATGCGCCTGAAGGAACACCAGCACGCCCAAATCCGCTTGGTGTCTCAAGATCGACCTCGACTGTAGGATTCCCGCGTGAATCCAATATCTCTCTTGCGTGAATATATTCGATTGTGTATGGCAAGAATACCACCGTTTCCACGATTGTATTTCGAGTATTTTAGGTTTCTAGTATTTAACGGTGACGGACTGTGAGATCGACACATTCATATTGTATGGCATTCATCCAATAATAAAATACAAACTAAAATACAAACAGGAGAGATAGTTAGAAATGGACAACACATTATATCTTGCACCCTTGGCAGGCATTATCAGTCTGGTGTTTGCGGGCGTGTTTGCGTACCTCGTTTTGAAACAACCAACGGGTACAAAAGAGATGCAGGCGATCGCATCGGCAATACAAGAGGGCGCGATGGCGTATCTGAACCGCCAGTATAAAACGGTTGCAATCGTTGCGATCATACTGGCTGCCCTGATGTATACCCTGCTCGGTGAAGGGTCAAAGATCGCTTTCGGATTCCTTGTGGGCGCAGCAGCGTCCGCGCTGGCGGGATACATCGGTATGAACGTCTCGGTTCGCGCGAATGTGAGAACCGCAAACGCTGCAAAGGACGGTCTTGAAAAGGCACTATCCATTGCGTTTCGTGGCGGCGCGGTGACCGGGCTTGCCGTGGTCGGTCTTGCACTGCTCGGCACAAGCGGGTTTTACATACTGTACGGCGGAGAGCCGGCAGACGTCGATCTGATCGTAGGCTTTGCCTTTGGCGCAAGTCTGATCAGCCTCTTTGCGAGGGTCGGAGGTGGGATCTACACGAAAGCCGCTGATGTCGGCGCGGATCTCGTCGGCAAGGTGGAGGCAGGAATCCCAGAGGATGACCCCAGAAACGCGGCTGTGATCGCGGATAACGTAGGAGATAACGTAGGAGACTGCGCGGGCATGGGCGCGGATCTATTCGAGACGTATGTGGTCACATCGCTTGCTGCAATGCTACTTGGCGCGATTGTGGTAGCACAATATCCAAATGCGGTCACGTATCCGCTGATTCTTGGATCGGTCGCGATTCTCGCATCGATACTTGCAATATTCTGCGTCAGACTCGGCAAGAGCAAGAACATCATGCACGCCCTATACAAGGGTGTGGCGGCAGCGGCACTGATCTGTCTTGTGGCGTTCTATTTCGTTACCAACTGGATGATGGGAGACATCAGATTCTGGTATGCGTCGATCGTTGGAGTAGTGATCATGGTGCTCGTTGTGATCATCACCGAGTATTACACTGCACTCAATTTCAGACCTGTGAAGGCGGTCGCACGCGCAGCTGAGACCGGTGCAGGCACAAATATCATCTCAGGGCTAGCTATTGGTCTCGAAAGCACGGCGATGCCTGTTATCGTGATCTGTGCAGGCATATTGGCAGCGTTTGCCGTGGTTGGTGGTCTTGCAGATCCTGCGATGGGGTTATACGGCATTGCGATAGCTGCGGCTGCGATGCTCTCCACGACAGGGATCATCGTTGCCCTTGATTCGTACGGACCAATCACAGACAACGCGGGAGGCATCGCAGAGATGGCTTCGCTTCCATCAAGTACCAGGGACATAACCGATCAACTCGATGCAGTCGGAAACACCACGAAGGCAGTGACGAAAGGGTATGCTATCGGATCAGCCGCTCTTGGAGCGCTGGCGCTCTTTGCCGATTACAGGCACAAGGTAGGGCTTGATATCGGCGATCTCGGTCTTGACAACCCGCTGGTACTGGTCGGGCTCTTTATCGGAGGACTCCTTCCGTTCCTGTTCAGCGCAGTTACGATGAATGCGGTTGGGAAAGCCGCTTTTAAGATTGTGGAAGAGGTAAGAAGGCAGTTTCGGGAGATCCCCGGAATCATGGAAGGGACAACAAAGCCGGAGTACGGAAAAGCGGTCGACATAGTGACAAAAGCAGCGATCAACTCGATGGTGGTCCCGGGAATCCTTGCAATCGGCGTTCCCTTAATTGTTGGGATCCTGCTCGGCAAGGTTGCGCTCGGTGGTTTTCTGATCGGGATTATCGTTGTCGGGCTGTTGATGGCTCTATTTATGGCAAACAGCGGCGCTGCATGGGACAACGCCAAGAAGTTAATCGAAGACGGTGCGCACGGCGGCAAGGGCTCTGAGGCTCACAAGGCAGCGGTCGTCGGTGATACGGTCGGCGACCCGTTCAAGGACACGTCAGGACCTGCGCTAAATCCGCTCATCAAGGTGGTCAACATCATCGCGATACTCTTCGCGGCAATGTTCGGAAGCGGACTTCTGTTCGGAGGAGGAATCCTCTGAACAACCTCTTTTTTTTACAGACGGGAAACCGTGTCGTGAATGGTGGGGGGGTTATATATTTTGTAAGACCAATCTTACAGGGTGACCGATGTGACTGATGTGACTGATGTCGTAATAACGAAACTCAGTTCAAAAGGGTAGATAGTGATCCACTCTAAGATGAGGGGTAATTTTGGTGTTGGGGAAAAACTCGTCATAATCAAGAGCGGAGATCGATTAATCCTGAAAAAAGCAAGTGATCCGGGTAAAAACTTTGAAGAAGACATTACTTTTGCCAAAAGAACAGAAGAAGCTATGAAGAGATGTGAAAAAGGAATCTATAAAGAGATGGGTTCCGAAGACTTTGCTGAAGAGCTTGAACAATGGTGACTGTTGCTTATGACCCAACATTTGAAAAGAAGATTTGGAAGATTAAGGATCGTCTATTAAAATTGAAAGTCAAAAATAAGATTCTTAAAATCATAGATTCGCCGGAAATCGGTAAACATAAGAGATACAGCAGAAAAAGTAGCAGAGAGATCTATATTTCGCCTTTCAGGTTATCGTATTTATATATAAAGACTGAAGAGAAAATGGTTTTCCTGGATTTATACCACAAAGGTAACTACTCAGGTACCCAAAACCACTATCATGGGACTTCACTGTGCAAAGACCATCGGGACCCAAGAGATGCCGTAACCAAACAGGGAATTTAACCGCAAAGATCGCAGAGAGGCGCAGAGGGAGGATAAACGGTTAACTACTCTGCGTTCCTCTGCGTCCTCAGCGGTTATTTTTCTTGCCAGAAAGTACAGAATCGCAAT
>DAOUXE010000148.1 GCA_030666765.1 Methanosarcinales archaeon | reverse complement strand
GTTATTCTTGAACAATTGAAGCATTACCTTATCTCCGTTATCGTCGATGCTCATGATTTCGAGTGCAAAACCACCTTCAAGATCCCATTTCTCGCCAATTGTCAGTGTCTTCTTGTCGTTATCTTCGAACTCTAACAGAAGTTTGCAGAGTTTGTCTGCATTGTCATCGATTGCCACATACTTCGCACCCATCCAGCCTTCGATGAAGTAGCCGCAGTCACCGCCGGGGTTATCGCTTTCGACGCACAATCCGATCTGCTTGTCTAACACATCAGTGCCATTCTTACCATACTTCTTTTCCATCGGGTTTTGATCCATTCTGGATGTGTCTGGTATATCCTGATGCATCTCGTACTCATGAAACACCGGATGAGTTTTGTATATCAAACTGCCTTCGCCGATCTCTCGATCACCAGGGTAGCTCAGTGTGTCCTCGAACGGAGCGTCTCTTTCTTTCGCCAGTATCGTCAGACTCTCGGTCTGCAGATTGTCATCCATATCATACCAGAAACCAGCAAACGAGCTGTAATCCCATACCCGGTCTGCAACAAGTGTGGGGTTAGCCGCATCCAGTTCTTCGATGGTGCCGCGAACCTCATAAGTGCCAGGTTCTGTATACTCAACGAACGGGTAGAACCTAATCTCAGGAGGATCACTTTCGTCATCCGCGATCTTGAAGTACATGTTGCCCATGATATGTTCAGTACAGTCCGTATCGAGATCGATGGTGGTCTTATCGTTCGTGAGGACAACCTCACTGGCACTTGCAGTCTGTACTTCCATGGCACCATAAGTATCGCTGGTATCGATCTCCAGCACATCATCGTCGATCAGGAAGACATACATCAATCGGGTGGCGTTGGTGTTGTTTTCTCTAAACACCGCATCCACATAGCAGGAAAACACCGGAACATCTTCCTCATTTCCGATGTCTGCTGTGTATGTATATACATGATCATGTTGTGCAGTGCCTTCACCAATTGATACCACTTCACTATCGAGTTCCTGGCCATTCTTCTTCAGCGAGAACCAGATCTTCTCACCCTCGAGATCGATCGGGTTTGCAACAAGAACGAATCCGCCGCTAAGATTCCATTCCTCGCCAGCCGTCAGTGTCTTATTGTCGTTATCCTCAAACTCAACCAAACGTTTGCAGAGTTTGTCGGCATTGCCATCGATTGCTACATACTCCTCCGCCATCCAGCCTTCGATGAAATAACCGCAGTCCCCGCCTGCATTATCACTTTCAACGCACAAACCTATGCGTCCACCTAGGTAAGTGTTTTCCATCGCTGTTGCAGTCATTCTGTCAGGGTCCGCTTCATTCTTGTGGAGTTCATACTCATGAAACACCGGATGAGTTTGGTACCTAAGAGTGCCTTCATCGAGCGTCCGATCGTAGGGGAATGTCAGTGTAGGAGTGCCCCAATCATCCGTAGCAGTAATCGTCAGCGTCTCGGTCGCCAGACCGCCATCCGGATCATACCAGAAACCAGCAAAATTGCTGTAATTCCATTCTAAGTCATAACCAAGTGTGAGATTGTCCGCATCCAATTCCGCGATGGTGCCGCGCACCTCAAGTGTCTCCGCGCTCGCGGGCATGAGAGATACCACAGTCACGAATGCAATTAGCATAATCATTCGTTTGTTCATTTTTACACTTCCTTATGCGGATTTTAAATTCGCATTCATATAATCTGCATCCACCCCACATAACTTTATCTTTGCACCGGGGACATGACCCAATGACTGAGGGAATATTATAATCGATGAAACATCCGAACAGATACGAAAACGATTTCTCGAACTGAATGTCAAGATTGGCCATTCCGAGATCGAACGGCGGCTTAGCGATCTGACCGAACGGTTCAAGGTCCCGATCGCAGAGGCAGAGCGAAGCGTCGTTAGCTACTTCTTGCGGGAACACGGGATCAAACGAGCAGACTATAATGGCATTCCGGAGGGTGTGGCATCGTCCACATGGATAACCGATATCAACCAGAGCGAACAGTGGATCGATCCGAGTGCAAAGATGGTGGGAAAAATGTCCATATCCAATATAATCGAAGACATCAAATCATCTAAGAGCTATGAGGGTCAGATTGTACATATAGAAGATACATCTTTTAAGGATCCGGAACACGCATCAATTGAACTAAAGCCTTTGATAAACTTCGCATTAAGTCAGATGGGGATAGAACAACTATATAGCCATCAGGTAGAAGCCGTCGAGCATGTCAGAGCAGGGGAGGATATTGTTTTGGTGACGAGTACGGCCAGTGGAAAGTCGCTCTCATACATGCTCCCCATCTTCGAGGCGGTCATGAATGATCCAAATGCAACCGCTCTTTATATCGCTCCGCTTAATGCGCTGGTCAATGATCAGTATAAAAATTTCATCGAATTCAGAGATGAACTTGGCATAGGTTCGGAAATTAACAAGTACATCGGCACGATGAGCGGTGATGAAAAAAAGGCGGTGAGATCTGGAAATCCACAAATCATTCTTACAAACCCTGAGATGATCCACCTGAGTTTTCTACAATGGCATCGTATCTGGAAGAGATTTCTTTCAAACCTGCGGTATATTGTGGTAGACGAGAGCCATTATTACAGGGGTGTAATGGGCAGCAACATGGCGAATCTCCTGAGAAGACTTAATCGCGTATGCGCGTATTATGGTGCGCATCCGAAGTATATCTGCTGCTCAGCCACCATAGGAAACCCCGGTGAGCACACGGGTGTTTTGATTGGCAGAAAAGTTACTGTAATTGATAGGGACAGCTCTGGCAGAGGTCCTCAGAAATTTATCTTCTGGAACCCGCCCAGATATGTCAACGAGTGGGGTTTTAACATCAGGAAGAGCAGTTTCACTGAGTCGCATAAGCTTTTCAGTGCGTTCATATTGTACGGACTTCAGACAATTGCCTTTACCCGGTCGAGACAAGGCGTGGAACGAATGTATGTAGCAGCTAAGCGCAGCCTTCGTGAAAAAGAATTACATGACTTGGTGGATAAAATTTCCCCATATAGAGCGGGGTATTTCGGCAAAGAACGCGAGGGCATCGAGAAGAAACTGTCTGATGGAACTCTCCGCGGAGTTATATCAACCAACGCACTTGAGCTTGGTATAAATATCGGCGGGCTGGACGCATGTATCATCGATAAATATCCAGGCACCATCATGAATACAAGACAGCAAGCAGGACGGGCTGGAAGGGGTGATAAAGAGAGGGTTGTTGTGCTGGTGGCAGGTTTGAACGCTCTTGATCAGTACTATATGCGATATCCAGAGGAGTTCTTCGGCACGAGTAGCGAAGAGGCGGTACTCAACGTATCAAACCCGTATATTCAAGCGGGACATATCCTGTGCGCGGCAAATGAGATGCCCCTCACAGAAGAAGATGAAAAATACTTTGGAAGCGGGTCAACAAGGACAATCGAGATGCTTGAGGCAGAAGGGCTCTTAACAGGAGATGAGAGCAAGTCAGCAGTGAATCCGAACCCCCATATGCAGGTCTCCATCCGCGGTATAAGTCAGGATACTTACTCAATATTCACATTCAGCGGTGGGCAACGTATTCTAATCGAGAAGGGGGTTGAAAAGGCGATGGCATTCAAGGAAGCTTTTGAGGGTGCCATATACCTGCACATGGGCACACCATATCAGGTCATCAAGCTTGACCACGGCAAGAAAGAGATACGTGCCGAAGAAACAAAAGCAGAATATTATACTAAAGCATCGTTCACTTCTGATATAGCCATAAAAGAGAAATATATGG
The DNA here is from genome assembly GCA_030666765.1 of Methanosarcinales archaeon. Classification (GTDB taxonomy): domain Archaea; phylum Halobacteriota; class Methanosarcinia; order Methanosarcinales; family Methanogasteraceae; genus Methanogaster_A. The sequence continues at coordinate 898 of DAOUXE010000148.1, read as the reverse complement.
AGAAAACCCTGCCATCGTGCAGAGATGCAAAAGTTGGTCTTGGAGATGTTGAGGTGGTGGAGCAGGTGACCGAGTACAAGAAATACAAGTATTTTAAGGATATCGTACTGGAAACGTGCCTTTTGGATATGCCAAAACTCTCTCTTGAAACTGTAGCCCTCTGGATCGAACTTCCCGACAGATTCACGAACCTTGTCGAAGAACATAATCTTGATTTTGCAGGTGGTATCCACGCTATCGAGCACGCCATGATCGCGATGTACCCGCTGCGTCTTTTAGCGGACAGGAATGATGTGGGCGGCATAGCAACGCCCAACCACAATGATCTCAATGGGAAGTCCGGGGTATTTGTATATGACGGGCATCGTGGTGGTGTGGGTTATGCAGAAAGAGGATATGAAATAATAACCGACATTCTTGAGGTTACTCTGAAAGCCGTTGAAGGCTGTCCATGCCATGATGGGTGCCCAAGCTGCATACAGTCGCCTAAATGTGGCAATCACAACGAACCGCTGGACAAACATGCGGCGATAATGATACTTCACGAACTGTTGGGTAAACCGCCATACACACCACCAAAATCTCAAAAATCTTCCGCCCCACCCCCAGCACCAGCACAAGAAGAGTCTGACAAACCAGTCGATGTTGGGGCTGCACTAGATCGAGTTCGGAAGCGGCTCAGGTGGGAGGGCCTGAAACCAGAGAATCCGACAGTCAGAGAGAGGGTCACAAAAGTACGGGAAACGTGAAAACATATCACCTTTCTCCGTCAAAAAAGAGGATGAGTCGATAGAGACTATCTGGAAGGGGTCAATAGATCGTACCCCATTTCATTTGACAAATGAAGGGTCAATACATCGTACACTCTTTTGATATGCGCTCCGTGTAACGTGTCCTT
>DAOUXE010000263.1 GCA_030666765.1 Methanosarcinales archaeon | reverse complement strand
TATCACGGAGGACTAGATGGGCGGATGATACGAATTTTAACAGGTTACTTTCCGGAAAGCCCTATGTTTATCTGACCATGAGTGGGTTGGTCAAAACCCGCGTGCCTCCAGCATCTCCTCGATTCTGCCGCCGATCACCGCCTGAGCCGTCTTCAGGTCAGCGACACTCGGGCAGCCGCAGAGAAACATCGCAATCTCAAGTTCCGAGATCATGCACGAGAGCCGATCGATCACTGCATCAGCGTTCTTCATCGCAGGCGCAACCAGTGGCAGCGCGGTTCCTGTGAGTGATGCACCAAGCACAATCGATTTTGCGATATCGATCCCGGTGCGAACACCTCCTGTCGCAATGATCGGCAGACCACAGGATGCGCATTCCACAACGCTTGCCGCTGTCGGGATTCCCCAGTCCCAGAACAACCCTCCAAGGTGCTCTGATATTAAGTCTCCTCGATCAAGGGCGCGATAATACTCGACACCGGCCCAACTTGTGCCACCTGTTCCGCCGACATCGATCGCATCCACTCCTGCCGCCGCAAGCATTGCTGCCACCTCGCGGGAGATTCCGGCACCGGTCTCTTTTGCGATCACTGGGACTGAGATTGCATCGCACACATCCTTTATCGCATCGAGTGACCCGCGTGCTTGCGTGCAGCCCTCGGGTTGTATCGCCTCCTGCAGGAAGTTGAGATGGATCGCAATAGCATCGGCATCGATCATATCGATTGCATATTCCACGCCATCGATGCCGTACTCTGATAGCTGCACGACACCGATGTTTGCGTACACGAAAGCATGAGGGGCGCAGTCCCGCACCACTCGAAACGTCTCTTCTTGCTCCGGATTCTCAAGCGCAGCCCGCTGGCTCCCAACCCCAATCCCAAGCCCCAGATGCTCTGCTGCAAGTGCAAGCGCTTTGTTGATCGGGTATGTGTCAGGATGTCCGCCTGTCATCGACGCAATCAGAAGCGGCGCAGCCATGACCTTCCCGAACAGTTCTGTTGCGGTGTCGATCTCGTCCTTATCGATCTCCGGTAGTGCGCAGTGGATCAGATGGACATCGTCAAATCCGGCAGAGACGTGCGCTTCGACCGGATCGTTTGCGCATATCTGCAAGTGTTCGATCTTTCGCAGGGATGTGGTCATTGGTACGGTATTGGCTGGATTACACTTTATATTGATCGCGGGAGTGGGGATGCAGCTTGATCTATAAGAGCCAGGGGTAGTGGAAGAGTTCGCACACATCCAATGCACGACACCGACGCAAAGGGGTGATGTGCTGATCGCTGCTCTGGTGTTGTTGTGCTTGGTATCTGAGCGGACGCGCTCAACGCCGGGAGCAAGGAGTTTGTTATTACTGGTGACTGGTGGCTGGGCAACGGTTGGATGTGTGCGATCAGGTAGGTGGCGGTTTGGGGGCGGTGGTTATAATGATCTGCTATAACACTTAGGCTATTAATGATAAACCAATAGGTTTATATAGGATAATACTGTTTATTTTTCACCGGGATGACTATGGTGCGATCCGCACCCCCCCCCAAAAAAAAGCGAATAAAGAGCGGAAGAATGAAACGATTGCAACACGCACGACCTCTGGCGCCTGAGAAGAGCAAAAAATCGATCCGGGACTGCGAGGACCTCTTTGGACTGTGCCCCCTCGATTATCCTGAAATGTTTGCAAATGCTACAGGCAGCGTCTCGCACATCGATAGCACACACACCGAAGGGGGCGTATCGAGGTGAAGACTGCCACTACGCTGCTAATCCTTGCGCTCTTCGTTTCACTACTGATCTTCGCGCTGTTCGCTGCATCGTCTGACAGCCCACAGCAACATGAGCCGATCATAGTATTGATGTCTGACATAACCACGCAGGGTGTGGCTAACAAGTCTGACTATACAATCTTCACCAAACAACCCGAGGATGTGTACGTCTGCACACATATAGCATGCAGACAGTCTGAGTGGATCGCAGACAACTACGGATACGAAACCGGAGTTACCATGCTGTGGTCGTACGTCAACGACAGTCACGCCCGCACATGGGTGGAGATTGGTAACGAGACTTACGTTATCGAATCCATCGATGACCAATACTGGACGGAAGACGAGCACGAGCGCATCTTCTCGGATCAGTTTGAGATAGAATTTGTGACGACCGCGCAGGGGTGGATATATGCTGTCGAGAGCAGCGAAGCGTTCTGCAATCAAACAGAAGGTGAGAACTAATAAAACTATAAGGCGTGCTTCTGATCGGTATGATTATCTTGTGGATATCTATAATTCTATTTATTCTATTATTTTTATGGATCGCCACGCCGAAGAAAAGGACAATTGAACGATCCGGAAACCGCCTGGCAAAGTCGGAGACCCCGAATCTCATCACCGAACTGGAGGTGGGGTACAGGCAGTGGTTTGTGGGCAGTTCTAACTATTTACTATAACATTTAAAATTTTGATGATAAACCGATATGTTTATATCGGAGTGGTGGTACATATTATATTACCAGACTGGCTGTAACATGGCCCGTGTCGCCGAAATAAAAACAATTTGGAGAAGATAACAATGAAACCAGTACAAAACATACCACCCCAGCATCCCGAAAAGAGCAAGAAATCGATCTGGGACTACGAGGGCATCGTTGGGCGACGCCCTCTCGAATACCTGGAGATGCTCGCAGAGAATATCACAGGCAATGTTCAGCACATCAACGCCACACATACCGGCGGGGGGGTTGCAGAGATTCTAACCCGTCTGGTTCCATTGTACAATGGATTAGGAGTTGAAACGGAATGGAACGTGATAAGAGGGGGTGATGAGTTCTTTTCGGTCACAAAGAGTTTTCACAATGCGCTTCATGGTAGTCCGGACGG
>DAOUXE010000142.1 GCA_030666765.1 Methanosarcinales archaeon | reverse complement strand
TCCCATGCTAAAGCTTCCTCATAAACGCTTTCCAACAGTCCCGGACCGCCAAGGGTTCAGGTTTGACCTCAGAGATATTCCTGATGAGTCCGAGGTTTATATAAGGATTCTTCGCAGACTGTGTGATGGTGCGCAGCTGATATGTATGGAGTTTGATAGGTCCAATACCCGTTATGCGTACTATAAACCTCGTGCAGGAGATATCTGCTATATCAAGGATATCCCATTCCAGGACCAAGATGAATCCGAACTGCACCTATATGTTAAGATACCTGAAGCAGTTTCCGGTTCCTATGAGCTATCCGTTGCTCAATATGTAAATGGAAGTTCTACAGGACGGATTACGCAGATACTCAATGTGCTCAAGGGCGAAGAGTTCGATTTCATAGGTAACAGAAATACAAAAGAGGTTCACATAAAGGGTTGCAGATGGGTGAGCAGAATGTCAGAATCCAACATGGTGGGATTCCGCACGCTGGAACACGCACATACGCTTGGTTATGACAACTGTGCCTATTGTATGGAGGGCTCTACACGATAGATTATCAGATAAATTCGTTACGAACTTCGTCTGTACGGGTGGTAGCTTTCGGAAGGTGTCTGTCCACAAAACTGGGTCAGGCACTTTTCTGTTTCTACAAATCAAAGAAGTAACGCAGTTTCACAACTCTCCTCTCATAATTTTCACAATTAAAAATACCCCGATAAGATTTATGATGATAATCGGTATCGCAATATGCAGTATTTTTGTAGACGCCCCCAGCCCCCTGTTTGTCCCGATGCCACCTGCCGAATCTGCTTGATACTTTTCTTCACTATCTTCTGGCGTATCAGGTGCCACCGAAAATTTTCCAGAGGCTGAACAATCGACAACACAAGTAGAATCAAAAAACGTCTCATACCCATCCACCGCCCCGTCCCGTGTCACTACGATTGTATAATTGCAACCGATGCCAAGACCCTTGAATATAAATTCGGAATCCGAAGTGCCCCTGACGATCTCATCGCAACCACGCACCTCGACATCCGCATCCGATCCGGTCGTCACACGCATATCCGCATACCTGCCGACCGGAAGCGGGCGTCCGTCGTACGAGTTGTCGCACGAGATGGCAGGAAGCCCCATCTGGCAGAGTATAGTCGGTGCGATATCCTCCTGCCCTGCCGATGCGATGACACCCCGCCCGATCCCGCTTCCGGAAAAAATAAGCGGTATCTGCTGGCTTTCAGGACGCTCTGCATATTTATCGGATACATGCCCGCCATGCGCCGCACCAGAGGTTGCAAAGCCCATCCCGTGATCGGCTGTCACCACAAAGAGCAGGTTGTGGTCGGCACATCTCTGGTACAACTTCGGGATCGTGTCATCGGTGCCGTTGATCACCTCGAGATATCCGGACGTTCCGAGGTGGTGCCCTGCTGAATCGACGGCAGCGAGGTTAATGATCAATAGAAATGGGATGTTGCTTGCGCACAGGTTTTCTATGACCGCATCCGATGCATCGACTGCCCACCGGTTGTATGCAACATACCTTGGGACTCCCTCTTTATCGCCGAGATACTCTGTGATATTACTCAACTCCTCCATCAGTACGCCAACGTTTCGTGAAAGGTCTTCGTGACCGTGCGGGCTTGCATTGATACTGATTCCAGGATTTTTGATCGAGTTTTTCCTGATGTGCAGGATTATATCGAGTTCATCGCACATCTCCTTAAAATCTCCGTTTTCCATCACGCCTGCACAGAAATACCCGTTCTCGTGCGCGATATCAAAGATTGTCGTCTTGCCTGAAACTGTATTTGGGGTTGCATCAGATCGCCCGGTTACGATGGTTGAATGTCCCGGAAGTGTGCTTGTAACCGGAGCACGCACATCGATTACACGCGTGCCGCTCTCTGTGATTGCGAGGATGTTTGCACAGTCTGCCTTTCGAAGTATTGAATCATCAAGCGCATGGGGTGTAAGTTCGGGATAGCAGTATGCTCCGCCGAGACCATCGATTACAAGCAGCACACAGCCGTTGTAATCTGCGTGATGCACTGTAATCTCGGTGGTGGCACACGCCTGACCCGGCAAGAGTAGTACGAGCAGCAGGAGGGCTATTGTCTGCGGTTTTGGGGAGTAGGCGATAGTTTGCGGCATCTATGATATGTATGTGGGCATGGCTTCATGTAAAAGGGGGTGTCAACTTAACCGGAACGTTGCAACCCAGGCATATTGTTAAGTTTTTTAGGAGGGGGTCGGTTTGATGAATAACACTATGGATGATTATTGTGAACAGATGTGACCAAATGCTCGATATTACAATTTCCAAAGTTCAAGGTAGTTTCCTGACGCTGAAATTATGCATCGTCCGCATGCGTTTTCAATTTTCATTCCAATTTTCTTTGTTACCACGAAAATAGTATCAGTAGATCTCCGAGGAAACTACTTCGGATTTTAGAGAAACTGTTACTCGCCACCCCATGCACATGCTCACGCAGTCATGTAGTCACCGGCGGCTGGCACGATAGAATTATAAACCGCGCTCCTGTGCCCGCATTTGGTGGAACCGTGGCACGCATCAGTGAGGCAGAGATACAAAACGTCCATATACAGATGCATGGGTTCCATCTCACGCCGGTGCTGACGCCGGAGGGATTTTGCTTATTGGGCGGGTGGGGCGTAGTTGATGTGATGCAGGCGTGCGGAGGTGTCAGTTAACTTTTTATAGGTGTGAGTTGGTTGGATAAATGGCGTCCTGGATGTGATCATTATTACTGAATATAACCAAACTGGTGAATATAATGCTGTTTTGCGAACGAAGATGTGTGTACATGTGCGTATGCTCGTGATCCTGATGCTCGCAGCCGCCGCGGTGCTTGTAGTGGGTGCAGGTGTGGGCGCGGAGGCGGTATGACCGGTCTGCTGCTGGTCGCTGCTCTCGCGGTGGCGATGGCGATGGCGGCGGCTGGAAATACATGATTGTAAGGAGGTGGTAGAATGAACCGAACCACACTAATTGGAATCAGTATCCCGATCGTCGCATTGATCATGGGCTGCCATGCAACGACCTTTGCCGAGGATGTCATCACGTTCACAGATACACCCTCTGTAGTCGAGATCGAGCCCGGATCCGAAGCGTCGTTCGATGTGACGCTCAGAAACTCAGGACCCCAGTATGCCGACGTGGATATAAGCAACAGATCGATCCCGGACGGTATATCGATCGTTGACAACGGTGGCGCGAAGTTGGTTGATATGGGAAAGTCTGTGACATACCGAATCACAATCCATGCAAGCGAGGAGATCGCACCGGGCACATACCAGTTCGAGATCTCTGATAGGTCAGACATCGATAGGAACACATGGGAGACGATCGATGTGCATGTCGGAGGCAAGCGTGCGGTAGCCGACCAGACGTACGTTCCGACAGGTCGGCGGAGCGAAGAGAGTGCGGAGACTAAGAAGTCTCCGGGTCTCGGAGTCATTGCCGTAGCATCTGCTCTGCTGCTTGTGTACCGTCTTGGAAGTGGCAGGTCGTAAACTGGCGAGATATGGAAAGTATTAATAATACAAGAGATTATGAACGATTATGGACGAGAAGACCATCAAATCAGCTGTTCCAATAGTTCCTGCTATTTTACTCATCGGATGCATTCTGGCTGCCTTTGCAACCCATGGGTGGGATGCACAGGCAACGCTCTTTGCAGAAGACCCGGCAGAGGCTGCAAAATCGCTCACTGAATTTGGTTCCGGAGCGCCGGGAGGGGAATTGGAATTTTTCAAGTTTAATGACGTTGACATCTCAGGGGACCGCGCCACAGTCAAACTTGAGGTACAATCGCCACTGAACATACCGATAACGGTGAAAGCACTCTCAGCAGATATCCCGGTTGGCGATGGCATCAGCATGGTATCGCTGCCAGAGCCAGTAACCATCCCTGCAAAGGGTTTGGCGAGTCTGGATCTGGAAGGCGCAACGCCAGATGCCCAGATGGTCTCTGACCCCCACTCCCAGAAGAACCAGGCAGTCCGTAACATTGAGATGGTACTTGATATCTCAGGAATAGAACTCAGCATAAAACAACCTCAAGGTGTCGGGGGCGTCTCCTGATGACTGAAGCAACTCCACCCCTTGACATGAACCGGGTTAATATCGCCGGCGCCATTGCAGGCGTGCTCACGCTGATACTGCCGTTTATTGGGGCATGGTGGTCTCTGACGCTTGGCACCGATGCGATAGTCATTACCACTTCCCCTTTCGAGGCGAAGACCTTCATCTTTGGAAACTACATAGCTTCGCCGCTCTTCGAGTGGTTCTGCCTAGGTCTCAAGCTCGGGGTCATGTATCTCGGTGTGCTTCTGATAGCAGGATCGATACTTCCTGCAATGAACAGAAACGAGGATCTTGCAAAGACGTTCATCAACTTCGCATCGAGAAAACTCCTCTGGCTCGTTCTGATCTTTGTTGGGGCATTGATAATCTTCGTCTTGCTGCTGAACCAGATATCATCATCCGTCCTTCCGGTCAGGATAGACATTCCATTCCCATATCTCGTCTGGACAAAGTCCTTGAGCGCGGATATGGGGGATATGGGAATCGTGATCCCGATCTGTGCGAAATTTACGTATGCGTTCGGCGTTGCTGTGATCGCTGCTGCGTCTGGCGCGTACTCACGCACATACCAGGAAAAACTCTAAGTGGTCGTTAAGAATTAACCTGAACAACTATTAAGTACTATCACAATCTATTATTAGGTCATGGAAGAATGTGCCATCAAAAAAATATTCGAGACTATGGAAGGTCATTTGAATGAGCGACAGCAGAG
>DAOUXE010000176.1 GCA_030666765.1 Methanosarcinales archaeon | reverse complement strand
GACCTTAGATACCCGGTTCTGCGGATTGTGGGAAGTCACAAATAGATGAACGTGGCTATGGTATATAGTCTTCTCTAATTTAACTTGCCGGTTAAATAGAAATTGCCGAAACTCATGTTTTAAAAAAGTTCCCACCAATTGAAACTATTTCACCCTACTGAAACCACTCATGCCGCCCCACATCTGTCCACACTCTCGTCCTCATCACAAATACGCGACCCCTTTATGATGCCCTGCTCTCTTAGAGCATGGTCGTTACTGATCCCCAAGTTTTCATATATACCACCCCAAGTTTCGAATATCTGAAAACATAGGCGTCAGAACCAAAGCACCGGATAAATTGACACCCTCGTGGAAGCAATACATTTAAAACCAGAACGTAGATTCATAACAGACCATGTTTGAGCAGGAATATCAACTCTCATACTTCAGAGATGGTGGATTCATACGCAAGCAGTGCCCAAAATGCGGCGGCTATTTCTGGACACAAAACGAGGAACAAGAAACTTGCGGCGATGCACCATGCGATGAGTACACATTTATAGGCAGCCCGGCATTCTCAAAGAGATACGATCTTACCGGAATGCGTGAGGCGTTTCTTTCGTTTTTTGAGGCGAATGGCCATACACGAATCGACAGGTATCCGGTGATCGCACGGTGGCGTGATGACATCTATCTAACCATCGCATCAATCGCTGATTTCCAGCCGTTTGTCACGTCAGGGATTGTGCCTCCGCCAGCAAACCCGCTTTGCATCTCCCAGCCATGCATCCGGCTCGATGATCTGGATTCAGTTGGCAGGAGCGGAAGGCATCTCACGAATTTTGAGATGATGGCGCATCACGCCTTCAATGGTCCTGATCAGGAGATATACTGGAAAGATGATACTGTGGAGTACTGTGACCGCCTGCTATCCGATCTTGGGGTCGTCAGGGATGTCACGTACAAAGAGGAGCCGTGGGCTGGCGGAGGGAATGCAGGCCCCTGCCTCGAGGTGCTCGTCGGAGGTCTTGAGATCGCAACCCTCGTATTCATGGATATGTGCGAGAGCGGCGACGGCAAAACCACTATTAAGGAAAAGAAATACTCTAAAATGGATAATTACATCGTTGACACTGGATACGGACTTGAACGGCTAGTATGGGCATCGAAAGGATCTCCAACGGTATATGATGCGATATTTCCGGAAACTGTGAACAAAGTGATGGAATATGCTGGGATCGAGCACTCGCTGCAGGATCCCGAATATGCGAAGGTGCTTGCGCAGAATGCACGGCTATCGGGATTATTCGATCTCGACTTGACAACGGATCTTGAGAATCTTCGGAAAACTGTAGCAAAAGCGATCGGGATCGATGTTGAACGGTTGAAATCGATCATAGAGCCGGTTGAGAAGGTGTATGCCATCGTGGATCACTCAAGGTGCCTTGCATTCATGCTCGGCGACGGGATCGTCCCGTCGAATGCGAAGGCAGGCTACCTCGCGAGACTGGTCATCAGAAGGATGCTTCGGCAGATGGATGCACTTAAACTCGACGTCCCGATCGCGGATCTGGTTGAGATGCAGTTATCCTCGATCGGTGATCCCGCGTACCTGCGCCGGCTGGATACGGCGAGAGAGATCCTTGATCTGGAAGAGGAGAAGTATCGTCAGGTGATCTCGAAGGGCAGGCGGCTTCTTGCGCGCTCGGTCAAGAAGTTTGGCGACGTGGGAACGATCCCGACATCACAGCTCATTGAGTGGTACGACACGTACGGCATCCCGCCAGAGGTCACGAAGGAAGTGGCAGACAGCGAGAAGATATGTATCGATCTTCCCGATAACTTCTATTCGATGGTCGCAAGCACCCACGCCGCGGCACTGTCAGAAGTTTCCGAAACGCCTTATGCAGAGTATGCAGACCGGCTAAAATTCATTCCGAAAACGTTGCGCTTATTCTATGATGAACCGTCCGGCACAACATTTGAGGCGGTGGTGCTCGACGTGTTCGATAACCATGTCGTCCTCGACCAGACGTTATTTTATCCGGAAGGTGGCGGACAGCCAGCAGATCATGGAATGATCTCATCGCCAGACCTTGTTCTGCGTGTGGTCGATGTGCAGTCTGCGAACGGGATTATCCTGCACAAAGTCGATGAACCGGAAGAAGGTCTGGCATATCTAGTAAAGAAAGGTGATATCGTCAGTGGAACGATCGACTCGAAGCGGAGAATTGCGCATACCCAAGCCCATACAGCTACTCACATCGTTAACCACTGCGCAAAGACGGTTCTTGGGGATCACGTGTGGCAGACCGGTGCGCAGAAGTCAGAGACAAAAGCACGTCTTGATATAACACATTTCAAGCGGATCACAGATGATGAGTTCTTTAAGATAGAGCGACTTGCAAACGAAGAGGTTGCGAAGAACCAGCGCGTCTATGCCGAGTGGATGGACCGGATAGATGCCGAAAAGGAGTACGGTTTTGTCCTGTACCAGGGCGGCGTCCCGCCGGGAAGCGATATCAGGGTTGTTCGAGTAGGTGGGGATGTGGAGGCGTGTGCCGGGACACATCTCAGGTACACAGGCATGATCGGGCAGATCAAGCTGCTACATACCGAGCGGATACAGGACGGTGTCGAGCGAATCGAGTTCTCTGCAGGCAACGCGGCAGTACTTGCGTCCCAGGCACGGGACAGTATCCTGAACTCGGCGTGTTCCATTCTCAGGGTACCTCCTGAAAAACTCCCTGATGCGGCTGACAGGTTCTTTACCGAGTGGAAGGAGCTTTCAAAGCAAAATACGCGTCTAAAAGAGGAACTTGCCTCCGCACTTGCAAGCACTATGGTTGCGGGCGCAAGATCGGCAGGTGACGTCAGGGTTGCATCATACATCAGCGCAGATGCTGACATGCAGGAACTGATCAAGATCGCAGGCGCGATGCGCGAGATTCCGGATATGATCGCGTTCGTGGGTAGCACTCATGATGGTGGGAAGGTTGCGGTTGCGGTCGGCAAGGGCGCGCGGGCGGGCGGATTTGATGCAGGCGCAATCGTGCGTGAAATCTGCAAAGAGATCGGCGGCAGCGGCGGCGGAAAGCCGGATCTTGCACAGGGCGGCGGTCCGGATGCGGGTAAGCTTCAAGAGGCGTTTGATGCAGGGGTCGGATCAATCATGGAGCGCGGCGAGGGGTAGCGGTTCGGAAGGAGCGATCAGGACTGGGGGTTGGAAATGTTGGACGTTTGGGTTAGGAGACAATCGGTTACCGGAAAATATAGTAGATCTCGTTACTACGCAGGTACCCAAAACCACCATCGGGGGACTTCACTATACAGGAACTACTCGGGATGTGAGGGTACTGTAACCAAACCGGGAATTTAACCACGGAGTGCGCGGAGATAGAATAAACGGTTAAACACTTCCAGCATTCCTATGCACCCTCCGCGGTTATTTTTTCTTGCCAGAAAGTACAGAATAGCAATCGGGCGGCCAATCAACATACCTGAGTAGTTACCAAATCTCGCATAGAAAGGTATTAGATGAACTAAGTTCTGATTCACGGTGGAGCGAGAAACGCTCTTCCGCACACGGGTGCGGTGTTTGATAACTTAACCAAGGAGGCAATTGATATGAGGAATATGGTGAAAGCGATGGTTCAGACCGGTTTAATCAGGGTATTAGTTATAATAGCCCTGTGTTGTTTCATTTGTCCGCATATAGCTGCGGATAATGAATCCTACACGATGAGTGACAATAATTCAGATATCTCTGTGGAACTTGGGGGGACGTTTGGTATCTCTTTGGAATCCAACCCCACTACAGGTTATGGATGGAACATCACAGAATATGATCACTCAATTCTTGAACTCGTAAACACGAGTTACGAATCAGCAAAAAACCAGACTCCACCTGTAGTTGGTGCTGGCGGATCGCAAAATTGGACGTTTGAGGGGTCGAAAGCCGGAGAAACTACACTCAAACTCGTTTACCTGCGATCATGGGAGGGTGAAGATTCAGCGGTCAATGAATACCTCTTACACATAACGGTAGGTGACATAACGGTAGGTGACACAACGGTAG
>DAOUXE010000102.1 GCA_030666765.1 Methanosarcinales archaeon | reverse complement strand
TTCATGAGCGGACTTCAGGGCGGGAAGATGTCAAGCAGTGTTCCCGAGAGTATAATCGCACTGACCGAGCCGCCAGAGGATGCTTTCGCGAAGGTGAAGAATGCAAAGACTGGCGGGCGGCTGACGCTTGGTGAGCAGAAGCGGCTTGGTGGGGAACCTGACAGATGCACGGCGTATGAACTCTTGCTATTCCACCTGATACCAGATGATAAGGAGATCGTGGAGATCTGTCACGAGTGCAAGAGCGGAAAGCGAATGTGTGGACCGTGCAAGGCGTATGCTGCCGAACTGATGGCGAAATTCCTGCGTGACCATCAAGAGGAACGCGAGATTGCAAGAGAGCGGCTGGGTGAGTACGGGCTTACTTGAGGAGGGGGCGATATCTCGCATTACGGGGTCCAACTCCGGAGTTTCGCAAAGTTGGGGTATCCAGGTGGATGCTCACAACTTTTGATTTTTTGGTATCTGTTTAGCTAACCACGAGATTACACTGATTTCCGCAAGATTTCTATGTCAATCTCGTGTAATCTCGTGGTTTTTTTCCACCTCAGCTAAACATGTATATTTTTTGTAACTACTCAGGTACCCAAAACCAGTATCATGGGACTTCACTGTGCAGAGACCATCAGGACCCAAGAGATGCCGTAACCAAAGAGGGAATTTAACCACAAAGGTCGCAGAGAGGCGCAGAGGGAGGATAAACGGTTAACTACTCTGCGTTCCTCTGCGCCCTCAGCGGTTATTTTTCTTGCCAGAAAGTACAGAATCGCAATCGTGCGACCAATTAATATACCTGAGTAGTTACTGCCTGTTCTGCATATTTAAACCATCGTCCTGTGTGTTAGCCTTGCAGATTGACGGTTCGACAGTTAACGTTAAGTAATTGGAGATGAGAACGTGTTTAGAATGCTGAAAAATGAATGTGCATAAAAGTGAATGTCGAAGAACCTCCCGAATGTGCCAAAACTGTAGCAGGTGGTGCATTATTTGGGCAGGCCGCCGGCGGTCCGATTGGTGCGGCAATTGGGGGTTTTGGGACTGTTAACTGGCGACTCATCGGACGAGAAAGAGAGAAGAAAAAGGAACTTGTGAAAGAGTTGTATGCTCATTGCCGCTGGCAGCCCATACGCCAGGATATTTGGAATATCTATCTGCCCCATCGATACCGTTTATCACCTTGACCAAAACTCACGAACCGAACCACCATGCACAAAGTTATCGACGACATACTAACCTCCACCCGGCGCAGGGTTGCGGATCTCTATGCCGCAGACACAGGCACACCAAAAGAGATCGAGCACCGGGACATTATACCACTGATACGACTGCGAAAGCAAGAGAACCGGATCCCTGTAATAGCGGAAGTGAAACCCGGCTCACCAACCACCGACAAGCGCGAGATAACTCCGGATGATGCTGCAAGAATTGCGCAGGAGATGGAGGCCGCAGGTGCTGTTGCAATCTCGGTTCTTACCGAGCCCGCATTCTTCAACGGAAGCATAGAGAATCTTTTTGCGGTTCGAAGAGCAGTCAGTATCCCAGTACTTAGAAAAGATTTCATAATCGATGAAAAACAAATATATGAGATCGAGAGTGATTTAATCCTACTGATAGCTGGCATACTCGGAAATGATCTCGAACGGTTTGTTGATCTTGCGCTTACATGTGGAATAGAACCGCTTGTTGAGGTACATGACGAATCCGAGCTCTCTGATGCACTGAACACAGAAACAAATATCATAGGCGTGAACAACAGAAACTTAAATACACTGACGGTAGATCTGTTAACATCAGAGCATCTGATCCCATCGATACCCGACGATCGGATCATCATCAGTGAAAGCGGGACCCGGGGTCCTTCGGATGCTGTGCGTATGATCCAGGTAGGTGCTGATGCTATCCTTGTCGGAACTGCGGTCATGGATGCTCCGTTTGATAAAACGCTGGAGCTGGTCGGCGCGCTCTGACGCGGGATTTTGATCGGTGATCTATCATGCAACAGAAAGGAAAGCTGCCAAAACTTACCAAAGTCGCGGATTACATCTGGGACATTCCGATCGATTACATGGAAAAGATGCGGGTGCCAGGTAGATTATTCCTGTCCCCTACTCTGCTCAAGGGGCTTGAGAGCAGTACCCTTAATCAGACCGCGAACGTCGCAACCCTGCCCGGCATCCGGAATTACTCGATGGCGATGCCGGATGCCCACCCCGGATATGGATTTCCGATCGGAGGTGTAGCTGCATTCGATTCGGAAGAGGGTGTGATCAGCCCGGGCGGGGTGGGATTTGATATCAACTGCCTCTCAAAAGACGCGGAGGTGCTCCATGAGCACGGATACACGGTTCCGATCAGCGAGTTCGATAACCTGTGGGATTCCGAGCAAATCAAGTGCATGAACTTCGGAACAAAGCCCAGAAACACCGGAATCGCTGCCTTTATAGAACTGCCGACGCGTGAAAAGATGTACCTCCTCACGACAGGGTCTGGCGAATCGATCAAGGCATCTGCCGAGCATCCGTTCTACACAGATAGTGGAATGGTTCGAGTGAAGGATTTGCAAGATCCGGGACAGATGCAAGAGCAAAATCAGAATCAGAGGATTGCGATATTTCCGTTCAAAGGGGTCGAATACGAGGCGCCGGATTCGAATATGATCGTCGGGCTGGAGGATGTCAGGTCTCTTGCGACCGACCGGAAAAATATAGAGCGGACCATCTCGGAACTTATAAAAAACAACCTTCTGCCACTTAATGCTGATAACGACAAACTCCCGTACCTCTTAAAGATCATGGGGTATCTTCTCGGCGACGGAGCTATGTATTTCACCGGGAACACGAACAAGGACACGATCTGGTTCTGCGGGACGGGCGATGATCTTGACGATATCCGGCTGGACATCGAAAAATTGGGATTTACACCTTCGCGGATATACTCAAGAACCGGCAATCACGAGATCAAGACGCAGCACTTAAACGCTCTGTTTTCACGGGAGGGACACTTTCTTAAGGTGACTTCGTCGAGTCTCACGGCACTTCTGGCGTGCATGGGCGTACCATCTGGCAATAAAACCACACAGGAGTATCTGCTCCCGGATTGGATATCCACCCTCCGGCTCTGGCGAAAACGGCTACTCCTCTCATCTTTTTTTGGTGCTGAACTATCGACCCCATCCATCATGACCGGGCATGGGTATAATTTTTACGCACCTATTCTCGCAGTGAACAAGCAGGAAGGGATCATCCAAAACGGAGAAGAGTTTCTTGACCAGATCGCCATGCTTCTTCTGGACTTTGGCATAGACTCGATCCGTATCAGGAAACGGAAGGCGTATATCAATAAGACTGGTGAGGTATCGCACCGCCTGAGACTTCAGATCAGTGGAGCAGCAAACAATCTTATCAAGTTGTGGAGTATTATCGGATACGAATACAACCGGAAACGGCAGCATCTGGCATGTGCGGCTGTGATGTATCTGCGCAAGAAAGAGCAGGTCATCGCCGAGCGTGAGCATGCGGCGCAAGAGGCGCGGCAGATGCGGGAATCGGGCGAGCCACTTACCCTAATATACTCAAAGCTTGTGTCCGCCCATGTCAACAAGAGATTTATCGAGCGTTCTCTCTACGAGGGGCGGAGTTCCCGGTCCAGAGTTCCTGCAAGCTTCCGTACATTCGATGTGTTCCTGTCCGAATCCGCTATCGGAACCTCTGGCATGGTCTGGGACTCGATACACTCGATAGAAGAGATTGAATACGACGGTTTCGTATACGATTTCATGGTGCAAAACGAGCATCACAACTTTGTTGCAAACTCGTTTGTGGTCTCCAACTGCGGCGTCCGCGTCATCCGCACAAACCTGACCGAAAACGATGTCCGCCCGAAGATCAGGAAGTTAGTGGATGCGCTCTTCAGAAACGTCCCGTCAGGCGTCGGTGCAAAGAGCAAACTGAAGGTGTCTGATTCCGAGTTACGAAATGTATTCGAGGACGGTGCAGGATGGGCGGTCGAGCAGGGCTACGGTGTCAGTGAGGATCTCGAGCACTGCGAGGAGAACGGGGGGATTAAGCTTCCGGGAGAACTCAAGGTGAGTGATAAGGTGATGAAACGAGGAAGACCGCAACTTGGGACGCTTGGAAGCGGGAATCACTTTCTTGAGGTGCAGTGCGTCCGTGAAATTTATGATCAGGACATCGCGGATGCATTCGGGATTCACAAGGGCGACATTACTATCATGATCCACTGCGGTTCGAGGGGTGCAGGCCACCAGATCTGCACGGAACACCTGCGGGTGCTCGAAAAGGCTGCGCGGAAGTACGGGATCGAACTCGTGGATCGGCAGCTTGCATGTGCACCTGTGCAGTCTGAGGAGGGGCAGGAATACTTTACAGCTATGTGCGCAGGCGCAAACTACGCATGGGCGAACCGGCAGGTGATCACTCACTGGATTCGGGAGACGTTTTACCGGTTCTTCGGCGAGATCGAGATGGATCTTGTCTATGATGTGGCGCACAATGTTGCAAAACTCGAAGAGCATACAATCGATGGCAAGCCAACGATGGTGTATGTGCACAGGAAGGGTGCGACCCGGGCGTTTCCGCCAGGGCATCCCGACATCCCGAAGGCGTACCGGAGCGTCGGGCAGCCGGTGCTGATCCCCGGAAGCATGGGCACGCCTTCGTACATACTCTGCGGCATGGAACGTGCGATGGAGCTTACATTCGGGAGCGCATGTCACGGTGCAGGCAGGGTCGGGAGCAGGAAGGCGGCACTACGGAAGTACAAGGGGGCGCAGATCGAGAAGGAACTTCTTGCAAAAGGAATTACCGTGAAAGCGACGCATCCAAGCGTGCTTGCAGAGGAGGCGCCCGCAGTCTACAAACCAAGCGGCGACGTCGTCGACGTCGTGCACCGGTTAGGGGTTGCGTGCAAGGTCGCGCAGGTCGTGCCAATTGGAGTTGCGAAGGGATGAAAAAGCGTCTGCACAGAATTTTATGCTGTTTTGCATGTTTCCGATCGCAAAGCGGCTTTGGGACAAAATTCACGTATATCCCCTCCAGTGTGGTACCACATCACCCATGATCTCCAAGTACCCCACTCGTCGAATATTGTGCCCCACAAGCTTCAGCTGCGTCTCAGTCTCCTTCCGCGATTCAAGTCGTTTCCTCGAGTGGCGCGCCAAACCGGCATTTCACCATTGAATTGACCGTTTCCGAGATCGAACGCAGATGATAATGTTCTAACCACTCCTGAGGATCTTCCCAGAGTGAATAAAGCATATCATACCACCCCAGAGCTCCAATACTTTTAAAAGTCACATTGCTACGGGGTAGAAAGTATGGTGTGGCGTGGTTTTCCGAAACCAGATTGGTGATCCAGCGACACCCGTAAATACCATCTCCAAGAACACTGTCCAGATCGGGATGACAATTGAGCGTCTGCTCAAAAGACTCCGAAACCATC
>DAOUXE010000211.1 GCA_030666765.1 Methanosarcinales archaeon | reverse complement strand
GATATCGGGCGTGCACGCTCAAATGGCATCGATCACGCAGTCGCGGGGGCAGAGATCGCGCAGGCGTTTGGCCTGGACGAGCGGATCGTGAGGATCATCAAGCGGCATATCGGGGCTGGCATCCCGAAAGACGAGGCGGAACGGCTCGGTCTTCCGCGGGAGGATTATCTGTCTTTTACGGCGATGAACTGCACAACTTCGGTCGCACTCGAAAAACAAAACCAGAGCATGATTGGGCAACTCCACTCGTAGACGATGAAGGTGTAGTCGTGGGGGCTGGTTACCACCCTCCCAAAAGCCAGATACTATGGGAAGGTGGTGGACCGTGGGCGGAAGTTGATTGTTTCAACGCATTATGCTAATTCGTGCTTCTGTGTTCATCCCAGCGCCACACAGGCTGACCGCGCCGATTCAACAATAACTTTAAATAAGATGACGTTTTATGCAGTGTGATCATGTAATTAACATTACATGCTACTAAAGCAAATTTAAGTATTAATAAATTTGCTGAATACCAGAACAACATAAGGAGGTAAACTAGTATGAAGATGGGTAAAATGTTCGCGGCATTTGCTGCGATTTGCGTGGTGCTTGGCACCGCCGGGATGGTGAGTGCTCATCAGACGTGGATGGATATCGATGCTATGTGCATAGATCTCGGCGATACGGTTGATGTCAGACTGACCGAAGGGCATAGCTTCATTCCGGAGGGTGCGCCACCCTTTGAGGTATCAGCAGAACTGGTAGATCCTGCGGGGGCGATAACGCCTCTAAACAAGACCGGTGAGGATGAATTCTACTGGCATTCCGGTTTCGATGCAGACCAGGTTGGTTTGTACGCGATTCTGGGTCTTCACGTGGATGAACGCTGGTGGAAGGTCTATACAGGACCAGGGTCGATACCGGATCGTCCTGATTACCTGTACACGTATTTCCCAGGTGAGGTAAACTGGAGCGAGATCGACAAGACCAACTGGGCAGATGACTGGCACGTGGTGCGACATTACAAGCCGTACAAGTACAGCAAAGCATTTGTCAGTACGAACTGCAACTTCTACGGAACTGATCGTGCTTTTGAGCAGCCGCTTGAGATCATCCCGCTCGACGACATCACAACCGTTGGAACCGGTGACTTTGAGTTCCAGGTGCTCTGGAATGGAATGCCACTGCCCAATGGTACCATAAAGATAACCGGTATCAAGGACAGGGAGACCAAAGTGAGTGCGATATGTGACGACGAAGGAAAGGCGACGTTGCCGCTTAATATCAGTTGTGACTGGCTGATATCAGCTAACGCAGCTGACGACTCCGCATACTGGGATGGTGAATACGATGATACACTACCACACGGAGAGAACTATACCGGTCCGGGAGGTTTCGTCGGCAATGACCATAGAGCGACATTGACACTGCTGGAGATACGCGAAGGCGATACCGTGACGATGCGCGCAGAGATAAGACCAGGGATACGGTTCTCTGTAACTCCGGCATACCTTGACTTTGGCGAACTTGATCCAGGTGATGTAAGTGATCCTGAAACTGTTGTGATACAGAATATGGGATCAAAAGACCTGAAAGCCACTGTGGAAGTTACTGACACGAATGGACTCTACACAGAAGGGCTCTACATGGACTCCTCTTTATGGAACGAGTTTGAGATGGTAGTCATGAAGGATAACCATGCATCGCCGAATGCTGAACTACGTGTTCCGGGAGATTTCACTGGTTCTGGTGAGATGGAAGGGACAATAATCTTCTGGGCAGAAGCTATATAACCAGGCTCTGCCCTTTTAATTTTTATGTCATATTCAGAAAGCAGAGGTGGAAGATGAAATTAAAAACCGTTGGAATTCTGATACTGTCGCTATTCTGCTGCTTATTGATCTTCGCGTCATGTGTGTATGGTATAGGCATCGGTGTAAATCCCGCAAAGATGGAATTTGAGATAGGAACTGGTGAAAACGTTCAGAAGAACATAACAGTCTCAAATCCCGAGAGTGCAGAGCTTGGATACCAAGTATACATCGAAAACCGATCTATAGACTGGATAAAAATATCTGATCCGGAGTTTTCGCTGGAGCCGCATCAAAAAAAGCAGATAACAGTCCAGTTCACCCCAACCGCGGATGAAGTGGGTGAATTCGATGCAAAAATATGCGTGGTCACATTAAAACCAGGTGGCGGCTTTAACATAGGAAGTGGTGTGAAGATACCAGTGCACATAACCATCGAAAAATCAGCAATTCCATTTTATACAAATCATATAATTATTGTATTGATAATGTCAGGGCTGCTTATAATTCTGTTATACGTCAGGCGATTGAGGAGATCATGATTCAAGAGAGGTTTGCAGTGATATTTTCGGAGCATCATACCAAAAACTATCCTCAACACTGTGACGCGTACTTATTAAAAATTCATAAGTATCGCTTTTAGTGCTTTTATTTTTTTGTTGGAGAATGCTTAAAGCAGATACCTGATTGGTGGATGGGCTAACAGTAAATACGCACCTGTGCTGATTAGTCACGAGATTAAATGAATCAGAGAGACGCACTCCACCTGCTCCATAAAGCAGGCTGCCCACCAGACGTAATCGCGCACGCTCGGACAGTCGCAAAATACGCCCGGGAGATCGCGGAGCGGTACAACGCGAGGCACCGGAACCCTGCTGACATCGAACTGGTGATCACAGGCGCACTGCTCCATGATATCGGGCGTGCACGCTCAAATGGCATCGATCACGCAGTCGCGGGGGCAGAGATCGCGCAGGCGTTTGGCCTGGACGAGCGGATCGTGAGGATCATCAAGCGGCATATCGGGGCTGGCATCCCGAAAGAAGAGGCAGAACGTCTCGGGCTTCCGCGGGAAGACTATCTGCCTGAGACTGCTGAAGAGATGATCGTTGCT
Source organism: Methanosarcinales archaeon (assembly GCA_030666765.1). Taxonomy (GTDB): domain Archaea; phylum Halobacteriota; class Methanosarcinia; order Methanosarcinales; family Methanogasteraceae; genus Methanogaster_A. Next base: position 587 of record DAOUXE010000211.1, on the reverse strand, counting down.
CATGCCGACAATCTTGTGGATGACACAGAGCGCATCAGCATAGATGAGCGGATGCGGAGGATGAGGGCGCGGGGATTTGACAGCGATGCGATCGAGAGGATGATACGGCTGCACAACGCTGTGATGGGGTGATGATTTTAGTCGGTGCGTTTCTCGGCAGTTATATGAGAAAACGTGAAATTTATGAAAAAGGAATAAATCATGAGGTGCGCTTCGTTGAATTAAAGGAGATCGTCGGGCATGAATGGCGGAACGATAAACTTGAGATTGGATTTGGTGGGATACCAAAAAAGGTAACTATCCGTGACCTGGATAGGGACATAGAAAGATTATTGAAAAATACCCGCTTAAAAAAAGGTGGTTCAAATGCAATGGAGAAACAATAAATTTATAACAACGCTTGGAATCTCGATAGTTCTCGCATTAGGGATGATCTCGATCGTCTTCGGCGTGATCCATCTATCATCAGGAGGCGATAACCCAGTTCCAACGCCGGCATTGCTGATGGCTTTTGCAATCGTCTTTGTGCTTGGTTCGGTATTCTTCGAGGATCGAGGTGCTGATAAGGTTGGGGCGCTTGTGGGGGG
>DAOUXE010000017.1 GCA_030666765.1 Methanosarcinales archaeon | reverse complement strand
GAGATCGGCAGGGTCGGCACAGGCATAACCGATGAGCAGTTGGTGGAACTGACTGAGCTTTTTTCGCAGTATATCATCTCAGAGGATGGGGGGGCGATTGAGCTTAAGCCTGCTGTTGTTTTTGAGATCGCTTATGAGGAGATTCAGAAGAGCAAGCATTATGCGTCGGGATACGCGCTTCGGTTCCCGCGGCTTGTCCGGGTGCGGTTTGATAAGATGCCTGAGGATGGCGATACCGTTGAACGGGTGGAGCGGCTCGCGGGAGGGTGAAGTGGTGATTTGCCACACGTTTGGGTAGACTGCACGGGTTGTATATGCATTTTTTGGGCGGACTATTTTTATAAAATCTCTACTAAGATATTCCATAAGCTTTATGTAGGATGGGTTCTATTGCCCTGTGCATGGAGCGCAAAGAACTCCGCCATGATCGACACACGGTATCGCTCTTGACTGATCATATGGTGATTACTCCGAAGTATTGTGGGAAGATTTTGGTCGGTGATGTCGCGCTCGTGGTTGAGGGGATTATTCGTAAGACCTGTAAAGAGATGAATATTGAGATCATTGATATGGCTGTGAACGTAGATCATGTTCATCTGTTTATAGAATATCATCCAAAGTATTCTGTGAGTTTTATAGCCAAAAAGATAAAAGGCAGGTCGAGCAGGATACTGAGACAACACTTCCCACACCTCAGAGAATGGTGCAAGGATCACCTATGGGCTCCCGGATGTTACCATGGCTCGGAGGTTGTGGAGAAATACATCGGGACGCAAGATTATGCGCGAAAGGGAGAATCGCAATGCACAAGCCCTGTACTTAAGTGTGGGGTATGGTGACTTCGGGAGACGGGCATGATGCTTTCGTGTGTGGGGGGTCGGGATGGTTGTGCGGATGATGTGGTTTTGTGGGATGAACTACAACATAGATCGGGTAGATATATTATGATGCAAGCTATAATATTTAAACATAACTAAAATAGCTCTCCTTTATCAACCATCTTTCTTAATGTTTTGCGCAACATAGTTTCATCTTTTGTATAAGAGTCTATTTGAATTTGTTTATTCAAATCCTTTAAAAATTGTTCTCTTAAAGAATGATACTCAGTTACCTCTTTTTCTTCCGTATACATCTAACCACCATTCACACTTATTTTATTCAATTCAGTATTATCTTTACCATATTGAAGTTCTTGTACATAGATTCTATTCAATATGGTGATGTCATCGTCCGAAAGTTGTTGAACACCATCGGTATTTAAAACCAACATTTCGGTTTCTCTACCAACTCCTTCACTAACTTCTGCATTTCTTTTTGCCTTGTACACGTTATAAATCGCAGGTAATAACGGAGTTGTTTTCGAATGTTTCTGGAATAATAAAGTATTTTCAGCTTGAACAGCTCCAGATCCAATGGCATGAAAATTCATGGATCTGAAATCATTTACCCCGCGCTCGTTTATATCTGTGATTTGAGCAAATCGATCAACAAAACCGATCAGTAAAATCTGGGTGTTTAGATTAAATTCTGCTACTTTTGTTAATATGGTTTGTATGAATGGATTTGGTATCTCTTTTTGTAAAGAATCGATGAAAAATTCTTGATTGATGCCAAATATGTCAAATATCTCCTCCTTAATAATTTCTTGTCGTTTTTCTTTAAAATTCTTGAATACCTGTTTCTTTATCTGCTCATAGTTAACATCAGCATCATTGAGTTTAATCAGATCATCGAATAATAATACTTGCCCTGCCAACATCGCAACAGTGTTTTCATTAAGTTTCGAATATTTGAGAATGCTATGTTCAAACTGACCCATGTATGTGGTTACCATATGGTCTGTAGAAAAAACGATATGTTCGCCATTATCTTCCATTGTTATTGCAGCAATACATATAGTCATTGATGATACACTTACACTATTCATTTAAATGTTTTGTTGCCCCACCCCACCTCTGTCCGCGCTCGTCATGATCGCATATACGTGACCCCATTAGTCAGAGATGCCTCGGAATTCATTCCAAGGTCGGTGACTTCGCAGTCTATCACAATGCTCTCTCATATGTTTGGGGGTCGGGTGTGAATCGGATGGTCGGAAGGGTTTTGTGGGGCTTTAAGTATCATGACGTCCTCATATCCAGATTGTTCAATTACTTGATCCCCTGATCCGGTTTTCTAATACATGACTTTCGAATTTGCTAAAAGTGTGGGTATATGCTGTACATTACCCACATTTGGCCGGGAGTTGATTGGTGGGCATTGTAATATATAAATTGTAGCCTATCAATTTGAGGTCACCTCATCGCAACTCGAGATATCAGAGAGCCGGGAAAACTCTGCGTTCCAATCATTTCGATGCGCCTATTTTTCTTTTGAACACCGCGAATAGAACTGCGAAGTATGTCGCCATTAAAGCCATGTACACGGCTGTAATGGTAAGTGTACTCCCTAAATCGAAGTCTCTCGCATGAAATGTAACCACTACAATTATCACGAAGAGTATAAACATATATGAGATGAAACTGATGCCAAGGGCACACATCCACTTTGGAATCAATATCCTGCCTCCTCTAATCTTTTTATTCTATCAGCTATCGACGGACGAGTGCGAAAGAGCGTATTGTAGATCTCATCTTCTGTGAGCGGATTTGCGATGAAGAGTGAAGCATGTGATGGATTAACACCCCAGCTCTCCTGATTGCGCAATTTTGAAAGCATTCCGATCGCAGAGTCTGATCCGTACAATAGTGCAGCATACTTATCAGACTCGTATTTCACTGATTCCCGGGATGTGATCTGGATCAGGAATGCCGCTGGTGGCGCAAGGAGGGATGTTACAAAGAATTTGATCAGTTTTGGCGCAGGCTCGTACTCCTGCCCGAATCCTGTGAATACCGCGCCCCAGAGAGCAGCGACCGGAAGCATGGTAAGTGTTCCGGCAAGAACAGCGGCGATTTCCCCAAGTCTGCGCCCGCGCCTGAGATGCGCAATCTCGTATACCATCATGCACGAGAGTTCCTCTTTGCTCAGTTGTTCGATCGCTCCTGTTGTCAGGACGATAGAACCGTTCTTCCGGCTTCCAATGGAAAACGAGTTAACAACAGGAGAATCAACAAAACAGAGTTCTGCTGCTGGCATTCCAGCGTCTATTGCAAGCTTGAGCATCTGCATACGCAGAGGATCGTTAAACGGTGCTTTTCTCACGCGATACCACATGAAAAGGATCTGACGGCTGAATACGAAGCAAACTATCACTGTGAGGAAGACCACCGCGCCGAGTCCGGAAGCGATCATTAAGAGGATATTCATTTCATATCATACCTCCGACCTGTTGCTGTACATACGGTGTCACATAGTTTCCGTTGATCTCGAACTTCAACCACCCACCCAGAATCGAGATCTCATCATCGATCGCGATCGACTCGGTGTTCTTCATCACGATCCGGTTAGCAGTGATCTCAGAGACCTTGAATATACCGTATCTTTTCCCAATATTGATTTTCTTTACCTCGTCTGAGCATTGTTTGGTACTCTTCAGCAGAACGAAACCATATTCATCATCCTCGAAGATCGTCTCGATGGTGCATTCGAAGACCGGCACATCGCGTCCTGTGACCGATACGCTGTGCTCAAAGACCTCCCCCTCTATGCAGACATCGGATTCCATAACGTCCCCTTCATGTATGAGTTCCAGCCATGCTGTTCCGCCGGTGATGAATATATCTTTCAGTGTCAGAAGATAACCCTCACGCAGTGCATAACTCTCACCTATATTCAGCTGCACCTCGTCCTCGTCGCTCTCATTCACAAGAATCCTGCTAAGCATGTCTGCGCTCTCGGAACTGAACGATCGATGCCTCTGCCCGAGAAAACCAGTCTCATCAGCGATCACATTCACAGTATAGGTCGCATCCCCTGCTGCAATGAACCGATCATCAGAGAAGTAAACTTTTAATTCTTCATATGATGCCCCGGTCTCCGGATCATAGCAGAACGCCGGATGGTTATATCCGGTGAGATTCATCCACCGTCCTGCCTCTGCACAGTACGATGATGGAGTTCCTTCCAGTCTATACGTGTCGCTTCCGGTCTTTGTCGTATAGATGTATGCATAATGCCTGTTATCCGAAACCTCGAATGAAATGGTCTTGTTTAAGATACTACACGTTCCGCCAAAGACAATCGAGTCGGCATTCTTGAATATGATTCCGGATGAATCGATCAGATCGACCTCAAACTCCCCATATTGATCGCCAATATTGACGTGTACTGGTATATCCGAGTAGAGGTACAGATCATCGATCTCCGCGGATTGATCAATCAGTATCTCCGCGATATGGCATCTGAACAGGAGCACATCATCCTCGATCCCGCTGAGATCGGTGCGGTATTCAAACGTCTCGTCCTTGCCAAAGGCACCTGAATCGATGGTTTCATGGCTTCTGTTCAGCTCAAGCAGTACGCGCTCTTGCACAGCATCCACATCACGCAGAGAAAGGTTGTAGCCACCCCCAAGATTCCATGTCTCATTGGCATGCATGGTTTTGCTATGTCCATCGACGAGTGTTGGGAGCAGAATATCCGGTTTTGAACCAATGAATTTGTATCTTTCTCCCATATAATAGATGCTTCCGCCACTGGCACCGATCGTGTAGGTGGCGTTTCCTGACTCAACGACACCATCCTCGCTGAAGTAGAGTGCGAGTCGCTCACCGGAATCCAGTTGATCGCAGTTCGAACTTGTGAGCGTCATCGTACTGCCGGCATAGATCGGCATCGGGATGCCACTGAGCTGCACGCTCCGAACGTATCCGGAAACTTTTGTCTCGCTCTCCACCTCCCCTTCGAATTTCTTGAACTCGACATTATCCCACCATATTTGAAAGTCCGTGCCACCTGTTTCCTCGTACACCCTGAGTGTGAGGGTGTTGTTTGCTGCAAGCATCACCGGCGTCTCGACGCGCTGCCAACCTTCGTCACCGGCAACGTCATCCTCCCAGATGAGGATATTATTGAGCAGCACCTGCTTCTTATGGCGTCCTTCGATATCAGATGTCTGCGAGTCCCCTACATCAAATGACAGGAGAACGATCCCCTCTTTGCTCGTTATATCCTGCGAGATTGCACCGAAATCGTCCGGTATCGTGCTGGAATTCTCTAAAATGCCGATCTCATAAGAGCGGTGACCGAGCGTCGAAGTGGTATTGGTATAGTTGCCTGTGAAGTTTCCCTTCCCTGTGTATCTCCAGTGCCCGTTGTATTCCATATCAGAATTGTGGATCCGGGGTGGTTTTATTGAGTAGTTCATCATGAAGTCGATATTTCCGTAATCAACCGAAGACGAGACCGTTCTCACCTCATACCGGTGTACTGCACCTCCCTTGCAGAGCAGAAACTCGAGCGGAAGGTATGATCCGATCGTCCGCGGTGTGAAGGTCAGGTTCCACATAGACTTTGCGCAGCTACCGATGCCAATCTCCTCTTCTGCGATATCCTCTTCTCCGAGCTTCAGGGAGAGTGTGTAGTTGGTGTACGCGGGCTCGTAGTTATCGATTACGACCGAAACATTTGTCGGAGTATCGAAAGTAAGCGATGGATCGTAATATGACACGTTCATCGCTGTGAGCGTCTCAAATTCGACATCGTCCCACCACACCGAGATATCCGGGTTGCTAACTCTCGAGTAGACCCTCATGGTAAGCCGACTTGCGTTCCGGAGCATCACAGGAAACCTGATCCGCTGCCAACCCTTATCTTTTGCCGCACTATATTCCCAGACGATTGCATCGTTTAAGAGCACCTGCAAAAGGTACCCGGTGGTGTTTGTGAGGATCGAATCGCGCACAGCAAACCGGAGCACGGCAATCCCTGGTTTCGGTGAAACAATCTCCTGTGAGATTTCGCCATACCAGCCTTCAATAGGGTTTACGGACACAATCTCATAAGAGTGGTTGGATGAGTGCGATACGTTGGAATAGTTGCCAGTGAAGTTTTTGTTGCTCCTGAATGTCCAGGAACTGTTCTCTTCCATGCCGCCATTCGGGATATCTGGCGGAATGATCAGATAATTCATGAGGGAGCTTGTGTCGTCGTAGTTGATCGATGAGTTGACCCAGAGATGGACCGATCGATATGGTCTCTCATCCTTGTACAGAACGAATTCAAGCTTCAGTCGGTCTCCTATCCGGTCCGGGACGAACACCACATCTTCAAGCCATTTTTCCTTGTGCGCAAGGGTTATCTTCCGTGTTTCAAGCACACCCGTCCCGAGTTTCACCTGAAGCGTGTAGTCGGTTGTGGCATGTTCATAGTTCTCAACACCGACCGCAATCGTTTCGGGTTCGCCGATGTAGAGGTCCTTCTGGTAGCCCTCTGCCTTACCGTCCGGACCGAGAATGTAGAGCGCTGAAAACTCCTCTTCCTCAAACGTGAGCTTGGCATAGATGAGCATACTGCTTGCGATGATGATCGATCCAATGAGCGCTATGAAAAGCATCCGTTCGATATCACTCATCTTCTCGTCATCAGCCCGCAGCGACTCGATAAATCCCTGATAATCCACAAAGTATCTCTTATCCTTCGTGGTCAGCGCCCTCGTAACGACGGTTAGTAGCAGAAGGAACAATGTTATCGCAGAGAGCGTGAGTATGAGCGGCATCGGTCTGAATAGGTATGGTGTCACACTGATCGCAAAGCCATCAAAGACCGTGATCGCAATACTCAGACCTATGCTGAGCGTGAACCGTTCGATCCCACTGATCTCACCCATTTTTGGAAACATCGCCGCGATAAGCGCATATCCCGGGAGGAAAAGCAAAATTATCAGTGAAAAGGGAATTCTAAGCGGTGTCGTGTTGAATGGCTCGACAAGAACGAAGAGAATGCACAGACCTATGAGTATGGTAACCGCGATCAGGTCAATATAGTATTTTAATCTCCGTTCCGCCATCAATATAATTGAGTGTTGTAATCTTATATCAGTACGGCACGCAGAGCGCTATAGCACACGTCGTGGCGGTGAGCACATACATGATCCTGACTACCTCTCTTTCGGTCATCTGATTGTAGTATAGTGGCAGCCATTTCAGTGTCAGCTGGTTCGGGACACTGATCGTGCCGTCATCTCGCAGACACCCGAACTTGAATGAGCCATATTCTCCAGCAGGTGTGCCATGCATCCGGCAGATCTTTCGCCGCACCCTCCAGTAGAAGTACATGAGAAAGTTGACCGTGTGCGGAAGGAGCATGACGATTCCGGATATAAGAAATCCCTGGAAGACTATGAATGTACCCATCGCGGCGCCGATCAGCATCGCACCGATGTTTCCTTCAAAGATCGATGAGGGGTACCTGTTGTGCGTCCAGAACGCGAGATTCGCTCCGAAGAACGCTGCAAAGATACTGAGATTCTCGATCTGCCCGATCATAAAGGACTTCACCAGGAGGAAGAAGAAGACTATCGAGGAAAGCCCTGACTGGAGCCCGTTAAAACCAGAATGCATGTTCACCATGTTGGAAACAACCATCACATATACTGGAGAAATAATATAATAGAAACATAGTATCGTAGCCGGCGTCGTATCAAAGAAGTGGTTGATCGTTACCATGGCATGTGGCTGGAGGATCAGTGCGATCGGATATGATAGAAAATACGGGAAAAATATCTTAAGCCATCGGTTCCTGATCCGGAGATGGTCATCCAGTATCCCGAAGATGGCGTACATCACTGCGATGTAAACGATGATGAAATTGATCATTGAGTTGCAGAAGATCACCGATGCGCTCAGCATGACAAGAACGACAAACCCAATGAGTAAGCCGCCGTTTGTTGGGACGCACACTTCTCCTGCCTTGTAGTAATCCCTTACGGACATGCCGCTTGATTTGAGTATCCTGATAGTTTCCGGAAGTGCTACTACCGTTAGCACAAATGAAATAAACGCGAAGATTACGATATTCTGCGCATCAGGAGATATGTTCATGGTCTGCCAACTGCCCGATATATATATCCTCTGGAGCGGAGTTCTTCCGGATCAAGAATGTTCCTTCCATCCACAACCACCTTGTGCCGCATCCTTCTGTCGAGCAGGTCCCAGTCGATCATCGCTCATCTGATAATGACTACCAGAAACTCTTTTAACTTCAAATCCTCGTTTTATAAGAAGTTTTACCATCTTTTTCCCTGATGTGGAAGGTATCTTAGGCATTCACCTTTACCTCAGCCAGAGAAAAGGCGGATTTGTGAATGTTGATATTTTCTTTGATAATCACTTCGTATCGTTCTTTCAACCCTTTCAGCAGCATCTTGACCGCTTCATCTCCAGTTTCACCAAAATCAGAGACACCTGAAATCAGGTCTGCTGCGATATATACATCACCTTCCCTATAAACCTCTATCAGTGTGCTCAGTTTAGTTACCATGTTCATAATACTGCATCAGTCATTGAAATATCTTTTGTCTGGATAAATCTACCAGATCGCCGCATGTATTTGATTTATGCAACCGGAAACATCAAAAGAATCCCCACTCGCCAGTGTAGACCACGTACACAAGCAGCAGAAGGTTTGCGCTCGCATGTGCAGCCGCGCACGAAGACAGGTTCTTTGTCCTGTACAACAGCAGATTCAGAAGCACCGCTGTCAGGATGCCGGGAAGCCACCTGAAATGCGAGAAGCCAAAGAACAGTGTCACGATCGCGAATGATCCGAACGTATACGTGCCGATCGGCACATCCTGCCACTTCGAATCGACCGCGTACCGCATCAAAAACGACCTGCAGAAGAGTTCCTCGATTAACGGCGCAACGAGCACGCTGCCCGCGAACCTTACAAGGATCAGGAATCCGAACGTGGTTGTATCGAAGATGGCAGGATCATAATGGACGTCTGCGGAAGAGAAGACTGGATAGAGTCCCTCAAGCCCGACCCATAGGAGACATATAATCACCCCGATGAGAACCGAGGTGCCATCGAGCCGCCACCTGGCAAGTTCCGTGTACAGGCTCCGGTATCTAATCAGGATGTAGCCGACCACGGTGGTTCGCAGGCAGTAGGTGAGATAGATATGATATTCCTCAAAAGCACCCGGGAGTATTACGCGTGTCAGATCGCCCATCACAAGATATATTGCAAACGGGAAGACGTATCTCCATGCGCCGTTGAGATGCCAAAGTTTTTCGAGGAGGTCGTAGCGCGCGTGGTTATGCTGGATCGCGAAGTAGAGCGGGATTATCGAGAGGAGTGCGATTGCTGGCAGATTCGGGTGCAAGAAAGAGCAGAGGTAGGCGAGCGCGATTCCTGTGAGTGTGGCGAGCGCGGTTGTGTTCAGGCGTTCGTTAAGAAAGGTCATTCTTGATTAATCGGAAAAAAGAAAAGTGGGTGGGAAATGTGACATTTCCCGAGTTACTTCTTCTGCTTTCTGCGGTAGAACGCAACGAGTCCGAGCAGCGCGATTGCAGGGATGGCGATTGTAGCGAATTCTGGGATGGCATACGTAACATCATGCGAAGGCGGAACGAATGCAATTGCCTTATCATTGTTATCCGCACCTACCGCATCAAAGTGTACCCTTACTTCGTCGACGTGGGGTGTTATTACAATAGGCACGCTTATGGTTTCACCTTTTGCAAGTATTCCATCATCAGGGATTGTGACTGCTACAACCTCGAAATGTGTGTCACTACCATACTTGTAAACCCCATGTCCCGGGTACTCGTAATCGGGATTTGTTTCGGACACCAGTGCATTACTGTTGGTTGTTATGACCCCGTTGTAATCACTTACGACATTACTATCGACACTAACTATCACATTGCCTGTGGGGACTCTATCCACCGCCACAAGCAGGTATAGTTTAGGAATTCCGTCCGCATTGTGATTGTATATCTGCAAATCAAATGAGGTCTCTGCCGTTACCCAGCTATCTTCAAGCCAGTCATCGTCCGAAGGACCTACATAAGTACCTGTGGGGACTGGTTCGAGCCATATCTTCCCTGAAACCGCCGTCGCAGTCGGCGCAGACATGACAACAAGCAGCGCCAGTACTGCCACAATCATTCCTGTTTTTCTGGATATGCTTTCTATTTTCATAATCTTGTATCACCTCTGATACGAATTTGTGTGTCATCCTCTTCGTCACCATATTTAAAGGTATCGGTCATTCATGCATTGTATCAGCTAAATATATGTCTAAAAGATAGAATATCCACCACAGAAATGAACAATCCTAACTCGCCCGACCTACCCCTCAACCTCAACGAGCCACCTCCTGATACGAACGTATCGCGGCAAGCGCGGTCTTCAGCACGTATCCGCCAT
>DAOUXE010000192.1 GCA_030666765.1 Methanosarcinales archaeon | reverse complement strand
GTAATCTAAAATTTGCTGCTGTTCGGTCTTGTGATTTGGTGAAATCGACTGCGGAAGACTGCGGCGGTCAATGCTTCTCAAAAAGCAGGCAAACAACTTTTCGCTATCGGTATCCCCGATTAGAGGGGGTGAGTAGTTACGAATTATGTACCGTATTTTCTTGTCTGTCAACTTTATGACTTTATTTCGTCGTCCCATGTGGAGATGATGGGTATATAAAGTCAAAGGTTTCGGGACTATACAAAATCACAAAAAGGACATGAGACCGGAATGAAGGATCTCCCAATAAAGTTTGCCGTTTGGGATTATTTAGCTGGCATGACTGACAATTATATAATTGAGAAATATGCGTCGCTAACTTTTAAACATGTTGAGATTGGATACAAAGAGTACTCCATTACTTTAGAGACCATTTTGAAAAACCGGAATTTTGATCCAAGACCGCATAGTGTTACCCTCTCGCGGACGCATCTTCAATCAATCTCGGTTGTGCCACCCGCTGTTACCGCCACAACAGCGATCTTGTGCATCCGCGTCCCGTTTTCGTCCGAAAGATTTGACATATTCGACATGTTGGAATTGTTTGCATCAGCATCGGCACAGGACGGCATTTCAGAATTATCCGAGAGATAAAAATATACATTCAACATAATTGAAATTAACGCAACCATGACCACAATAATCGACACAATCTTCCACCGGTCAGTGTCAGTATCTGGCATAGACGCTATACATCCCCTTATCCAGCCGCAGCGCAAACGTGCCATCGTAACTGGTGGTGGTCCGGTAAACCGCAGTCTCGTTATCATCAAACGTGCAATCGCAGTCCTCATCGCAGAAGCAGATCTCGGTCACATACTCCTGTGTCTCATTGTTGTAGGGATCAGTGAATATTCTCAGCGTTCGTGTGGGGTTCCCGGTCGCGGTGACATTCAGCCAGAAATCGTAATCCGGATCGCAATCTTCAAGCGCCGCACAGATCACGACATCTGCTGCTTCCCGGTATCCGACGATCCGGTCGAACCGATCCCGGATTGCGAACCTGAGTGTTCCGTAGACTGCGCCAAAGGTGTCCTCCGAGATGTAATGTATGCCCATGTCAGTGATCTCGCCCACTGCGATCGGGACATCGTCCAGCTCCGGCACCCTCTGTCCACGCTCAAGGACGAGAACAGCAGTACTCGGAACCATGCCGTGGTCATCAATCTCTGAGATTGTTGCGTAATTTAAGCTTGCATTCAGATGGTCGGTCACACAACGCTCATCGATTGCAAGATCGTCATAAGGGTCGCCGTTGTATACCTTATCCCACACCTCGCTGTTGAATCCGAGTTCATTGCCACCCTCATTTCCGCCTGCAACAAACGTTGTGAGCGTTGCCCTCTGAACCTCTGCGAGGTCGATCGCACCCTGGAACGTGATCCTCGTCGTCGCATCCTCCGGGGTTATCTCGTCAGCATCATAAGAATAGATGATATCACAGCCCTCGTTTATCCAGTACTCAATCTCCGGCTCCTTCATGTCCTCGTAGACCACCAGGAGATTGACCCCCGAGATCGCAAACTTTGCATAGCCCGTGCCGGTATTCTTCACAACCGCGGTATAATTGATCATGCTGCCGTTTCCATCCTCGATGTAATCTGTCACATTGTAGCAATATGTGCCGCTTGGATAATCGTATGGATCATAGCCCTTCCGATCAGTGTACCTGTTGTCCGCAGGTATCGTGCGACCGTCGAAGGTGACCTCAACATAGGCATCCCTGCCAGTGGTTCCCTCTTTCCCCCATGTCCAGTACACATACAGCCGTGCGGCAACAACGGTCGCATTGAGAGGGAGCGTCAGGTTGCACTCGACTGCATGCTCATCATCAGGACTCATCTCGCCCGAGTAGCTGCTGTTTCCGATGGTGCATGCGACACTGCCGTTGATTGTGCCATGCTCAAACGTCTCGATCAAGTCATCGCCATAGTACCCCATCCTCTCAACCACATCCACAGCAAGAATGTCCTCGTTGTTCGCCTCATCCGACTCATCGATCACGTTATTCACATCCGCTTTTGCTTTCAGCGTGTACCGAATCGTCTCATCCGGATTCCAGACGAACTCTGCGGTCTCATTCTCGCCTGCTCCAAGGTCAGGGATGCGAACCGACCCAATTGGGATTACGTCTGCGGTCAGCTCGACAGTAAACGCATCCACCACATCATAATCGCCCTGATTTCGGACGACAACCGTAATTGTGTTCTCCTTCTCCGCAAAGACCCGGGGGCGCGTCTCGATCTTTGCAATCACCAGATCAGGCTTTGTGTCATCAGGCGGAGGTGTTGGTGTTGGCGTCGTGCCGCTCTGCAGCGCAAGCACCGCAACGAACGGGTGAACCGTTGTTTCATCGCCTCTCTCGAATGACAGGGTATTTCCTGACCGGTCAAAGTGGGAAGCGACATCGAATGTCTTGAGATCGAAGTTGTAAGCAGTGTCGCCCATGCTGTCCGCCACATCGTTGCCCCCGACCTGATCCCCATTCATGTAGAGATAATCTTTCTCTCCAGCGCTTCCGCACAGATACCCGACAAACAGGCTTGTATTTGGGTATGTGGACGTTGCGGCGGAGAACGAAGTGGTGCAGGAATCGTGCGGCGCCTTGTGGTTCAGGTTCTCGTGTCCATCATTGATCCAATATTCGACTTCTGGTATACCCTCGCCCCCGTTTCCGTTTCCACTTTCATAGACCGCAACAAGCGTGATTCCGTAGAGCCTGCCATCGATGTCGCCCGCGGTGGTAACTGTCACGGTGTTGGTTCCCGCTGCAAGATACGATTGTGAGACGTTGTACGTCACAAGGTAGACCCCGTAACCTGTGCACATCACGTTTGGGTTGGTGTCTGCCTTCCCAGCAAGATTCAACGTCCCGAGCGTCTGCCCATTGACCGTGGTCTCGACCGTTCCGGTGTAATCCGGGTTTCCGCCCCAGATACCGACATATATGCGGGCATAGACCACGTTACCGGGCACGTTGAAGCTCTGGGTGTAGGGCATCTCATCCACGCAGCCGTGCCCGCCGTCCACATAGATTCCACCGGAGACGGTGCCGTGTTTCACAGGGACGATGGGGCTGCCATCGAATTTGTAGTCCGCTCCTGCCTGCGGGAGTTGGGCGAGCAGCAGAATGCAGAGTATCAGGTATCTGAACGTTGTCATGGCTTTACAGCAACCCGGATAATTTTTTTGTGTGTTATGATGTTCGCGCATAGACTCCGCGTCCCCTTTGCATGTCTTTCGCGGGTGCGAGCTAGATGGGCGCATGGCTTTGCTTGCGATCTGCCCATGTACCCATATTCCACAAAATAGTGTTATCGGATGTGATAATAAAGCTAACCGATTACACCCACACTCGCGGATGCATGACGTGGCAATTGGGGTCGTGCGCCGATTGCACCTCTTTTCAGTGATTGGGTGCATACTCTCGCCGCGGCAGCCATAATCTCCGAAGGAATAGTGAGATGGGGGATGTCAGGGTACGCCGGATAGATGTATATACTTCACGCCGCCACAACCTGCGCTTTTTCAACGTATAGGAAAGTATAAACGCATCCCCCTCTCCCGCAACTGAAATAGAAAGGTTGATTTCCTTACAATACCTTCGCCACCCCGTTCGTTGGTATAACCCGGCTTTTAGCGTTCAGAACCTTAGCACACACATTATAGGTAGCTGATATGTTCGCGAAACATTAAAATTGCTACCGCAAAAACCAGACCCAATTTTAATTCAAGAGGTGGGTTGCCGGATAACGAAAATCGGCAGT
>DAOUXE010000043.1 GCA_030666765.1 Methanosarcinales archaeon | reverse complement strand
GGGAGTACTTCGTAATCCTGGGACCGACCGCATCCGGAAAGACTCTGCTGCTCGAGTTGATCGCGGGTTTTTACCGTCCGGACATCGGCAACATCATGATCGGTGAAACAGACGTTGCCGACCTCCTGCCAGAACAGAGGAAGATCGGCTTCGTGTATCAGGATTATTCGCTTTTTCCGCATTTAAACGTGGAAGAGAATATAGAATTCGGACTGAATCTCAAAAAAACCCCTCGCGATGAGCGAAGAAGAAGAGTACAGGAGATCATGGACCTCCTCGGCATATCTCACCTCTCGCACCGTTATTCGCTGACGCTATCGGGCGGAGAGCAGCAGCGGGTTGCGCTTGCGCGGGCAATTGTTGTAGATCCTGCGATCCTTCCCCTCGACGAGCCGCTCTCTGCGCTTGACAACCGGACACAGAACATGCTTCGGGACGAGCTAAAGAGGATCCACCACGATGCAGGGCTCACGACGATCCATGTCACGCATGACCAGACCGAGGCTGCGATGCTTGCCGACCGGATCGCTGTGATGATTAAGGGGCGCATCGTGCAGGTAGGAACGCCTGAAGAGATATTCAATTCGCCCGCGAATGCCGAGATCGCCGAGTTTGTCGGCACCGAGAACATCCTTGCAGGGACTGTCATCTCAAACGAGGCAGGGCTTACCACGATCGAGGTTGGGGTGCATGTTGTGGAAGCAGTTTCCGGTTATAGTGCGGGCGAGCACGTACGCGTCTGCCTGCGTCCCGAGGATGTTTTCGTGTCTGTCGGGGCCGTGGCTTCCAAGATCGAACGCGGTGGCAGTGATCACCGCGAGAGTAGTGTGAGAAACGCATTTCACGGGACGGTTACGCAGATGATGCCATACGGAGCGCTGTCACGCCTCAAGATCGACTGCGGGGTCGCCGTCGTTGCGCTGATCGCGAAGCAATCTGCGGCAGCGATGGGGCTTACTGCGGGCAGTCCGGTCTGTGTGTCGTTTAAGGCGGCTGCTGTGCATTTGATCCGGTGATGGGTGGATATTGGATGGTTGTG
Source organism: Methanosarcinales archaeon (assembly GCA_030666765.1). Lineage (GTDB taxonomy): Archaea > Halobacteriota > Methanosarcinia > Methanosarcinales > Methanogasteraceae > Methanogaster_A. Next base: position 6,563 of record DAOUXE010000043.1, on the reverse strand, counting down.
GAACTGGCATACTGTCCGGCGCCTTTTTCCCTTGGGAAGATGATCTCCATGGTTTCGGATATGTCGGCGTATGATACATGACAAAACCGCAATTGCTGGTAAATTGCGTCCATACTCTCAAATAAATTCCCTTTCAGTTCTTCCCAAAAACTACGATCTTCTTCGCAAGATTCTTTGCATATAGGGCAGATATACCGCCCCATCTTGATGCTACCAATCTGCTTTTTACCGTATGTGTTATAGGCGTTGCGGTTCATCATAAAGCCACATTTTGGGCACAAAGGTGGAATAGTGCTGCGAAATATCCCGTCATTGGTAAAGGTACCACCGTTTAGGAACCGTCCAAACCTGAAAGTCGACAGATCAGGATATGTTATTTCTGGTATGATGTGGCTTAAAGCAATCATCAATTATTACTATAATCATATCCACCTTTCAGGATTAAAAAGCTTTTGGAATAAGATGATCCACTCATCACTAGAAAATTGGACAGTGCCGAAAATCTGCCGACAGCACCGGAGGCGTCAACCTCACCACCACCTCACGCGCTCATAAACGATGGAGCAATGATCAATTCGCCGACTATAGTCGATTCACGGACCAGATCCTCCTTTGATATGATGCCATACGGCTTTCCGTTGATGACCACGACGATGTTCCTGGTTTGGTGCAGATCAAAGAGTTTCGACACCTCCGGAATCAGAGTGTCGCCATCGATGATGATGAGATCTCTTGACATGACATCCCGCACCTTTTGACTGGTCAATCCTGATAATAGGGCTTTCGTGATCTGTTCCAGCGTCACGACACCGACAACATTCGTTGCATCAACCGCAGGAGCGCCGCGCATCCTGTGTTTGAGAATGATATTTGCAGCAGCCTCGATCGTTGCATCCATATCGATTGCGACGTTTCCGCTTTGGATACACTCCTTAACAGCTCGTTTCGGCAGGATAATCAGGTCCGAGATCGCAAAGATCAGGATGTTTCTTGTATCGTCCCTACCAATCGCCTTACCTCTGATCACGAGTTTATTCTGTGGCGTTGGTCCGATCTTGATTATATCACCGTTGTCAAACTTGCGGATGTCGCCGATGACCCTGACCCTGCCATGGCACGTTTCCGGGTGCTGCACAGTGGTAAACATGATCTCACAGACAGTTGCACCCTCGACCAGTTTTCCATTCCGGTATATGTTTGTTATCGTCTTGACTGGCTGATCGCTGATATCAAGAATGTCGTATGTCTGCCCGGTTGGATGATACCCACCTTTTGGACCTGGCACGCCCTCAACAATCCCGAGCATCCGGAGAGCCTGCATCTGATTCCGCACCGTACCAGGGTTGCGGTCGATCACAGCGGCAATCTCCTCTCCTTTCACCGCTCTCCCCTTCTGGTGGAAGAGGTTGATCAGCGTTGTCAATATCTCGGTCTGAATAGGCGTGAGTTCCATAACTTATTTCAAATCGTAGATTACCCACTATATACCTATCGATTAATAATGTAGAATTATCTCATTTAAGTGGCGTGTATGCTCCAAGAAGGAATAGCTCAGCATCCTTAACTCCCTGCACGGTTTTGGCAAACGTCTGCAGCTCTTCGATCTCGCGGTACTGTTTGAATCTACACATCACGAATAACCCGTATTTTCCGGCTGTGGCTTCCCATGCTCCAAAAGCCCACTCCTGCGTACTTAAGAAATCGACTAAATCATCGACAGCCGATTTCGGACACTCAATTCCGATATACCCATTGATGCGATACCCCAGTTCCTCCCAGTTGATTTCAGGGCGATAACCGGTTATGATACCCCGCTCCAGGAGCATACGAACACGTAGATTTGCTGTACTTCTCGGAACTTCGACATATCTGGCAAGTTCGGTCAGCCTGGGGCCTACGCCAATTCCCTCGGACATTGCATTAAGAATTTTTTCATCCAGTTCGTCTACGATAATAGCACATCCATATCAGTTGTTGTGTTGTATTGACATAGTAAATTCTAATCATTCTTTAATGTATTGGTCGGGTTGGGGTATCAGCCTGATCGAACGTTCCGATCACGAGTTTCCTGACAAACCTGTATCAAGCAGGTTTGTCATGAATTAACAAATTATATAGACCGATATCGGTAAATCCATGGCATTTTCCAGTTTATGTAATTTACAATTGGTACTACCACCTGAAATCTCATAAAACTAGGTATCGCAGCCTAACAAATTTGCAATTTTCCACAAAACGTCCCGGATCAGACCGGACCTCCTTAAGCCGGACTACACTACCAAATAACATTCGCACAATCCGTACAATTAGTTTCATTTGCAGGATTTTTCGCAAAAAAAGCGAATCTCGCGAACCTAAATTGAGTTGTTGTGACTCTGACACCTCTATAAAAAAACAACCCCCGCGATCCGGTAGATCAGGTTATTTCGTCACTGCTCACCGGAGTCCAACCTTTCGAGGAGCCCGATTCTCGCATCCTGTGGATCAGCTCGACCGCGCGTCTTCTTCATCACCTGCCCGACAAGGTAATTAAGCGCTTTCGCTTCCCCGCGACTGTAATCAGCGATTGCATCGGTGCATTCGGAAAGTACCTCATCAACAGCAGACGTGACCACGTCTTCTTTCACCTTCGCAAGTTCCTTTTCAGACACAATCTCGCCGGGTGTGCCGCCTTCATCAAGAATCGTACGTATGACTGTGATTGCACTTTTTTCGGTGATCACATTGTTTGAAAACAACTTCAGGATCTCGATCATATCCGTTGTCTTGAATGCGTCGATCTCGAGATCGCGATAATTGAGTTCCCCTTTCAGCACGTCAACGATCCACGAAGCACTGAGCTTTGGGTCGATTGCGGCGGAAACATCCTCAAAGAACTGCGCGAGTTTCATATCGAGCGTTAGTGCGGCGGCATGGTTCTCTGTTATGCCGTAATCCTTGAGAAATCGTGTACGCTGCGCCTCGGGAAGTTCCGGAATCGTTTCCTTAATCGCAGGCACCCAGTCCATAATCCGCATCGGAACGAGGTCGGGCTCCGGGTAATATCGATAGTCATGCTCGGTCTCCTTCGTCCGCATCGAAACAGTGACGCCGCGCAACTCATCGAAGTGTCGTGTCTCCTGCACAACAACCTCGCCGCGACGCAGCACATTTCGCTGGCGCACGATCTCGAATGAGAGCGCACGTTCTGCGCCTTTGTACGATGATATGTTCTTGACCTCAGCCCGCTCGCCGCCGGCAAGCGAGATGTTCGCATCCACACGAATCGCGCCGTCCAGAGACCCATCGAACACATCGAGATATTCGAGGATGTTCCTGAGTTTGTTCAGAAATCTCCGCGCCTCTTTTGGGCTTCGTAGGTCTGGCTCTGTCACGATCTCAAGCAGTGGCACGCCGGCGCGATTATAGTCGACCAACGTGAACTTCGACCGGTCGATCGTACCTTCGTGCACCAGTCTTCCAGGATCCTCTTCCATATGGACCCGGTTGATCCTGACACGCCTAACCCCCTGCCCCTCGTCGCCTTCGATGGTAAGGTATCCGTTAACCGAGATAGGATAATCGTACTGCGTGACCTGGAATCCCTTCGGCAGGTCTGGATAGTAGTAATTTTTGCGATAAAACTGGGTCTGTGGCAGGATCTCACAATTCATAGCAAGAGCGACCTTTATGGCACCCTTCACAGCAGATTTGTTCAGTACCGGTAGTGATCCCGGCAGACCGAGGCAGACCGGGCAGGTATGTGAGTTTGGTGGCGCGTTGTGATAATCAAGCCCGCATGAACAGAATAACTTCGAGTGAAGTGTATTCAGTTGTACATGAATCTCAAGTCCGATGATCACACCATCTTCTGTTCTTGCAGACATTTCTGATGAGTAGGTGTGCAGATTAAATTAAACTTTCGGCTATTTCGCTTCAGGACAAAAAGGAAGTAACTACTCAAAAGTACCCAAGTGTTCACCGAACAATGAAGTAGCGAAAATACCTGGTTCTGCTGTTTTCTGTGGTTGCTAACAGTAGACCCCGTATATATGGAAATCGTGGGGTTTCGCAACCGGTCCTCATGAGCTGTACCTCTTCAGAATCGGGTATGATGCCGCTTTCTTTCGGTATCTGTTGAAAACCACATAATCCGTTAGAACCAGGGAATTTTAACAGGTTATTTTCTGGCAAGCCCTAAAACCACTATTATGGGACTTCACTGTGCAGGAACTACCCGGAATAAGGGGGATACTGTAACCAAACCGGAAATTTAACCACAGAGTACGCAGAGTGGCGCAAAGTGGGAATAAACTGTAAAATGCTTCTAGAGTTCCTCTGCACCCTCCGCGGTTGTCTTTCTTACCAGAAAGTGCAGAATCACAATCAGGCGACCAATCAACATACCTGAGTAGTTACAAAAACAAAACCCAATTCGACAGGGACACTTATTATAACAAGCATCCTATATAAATACAGGAATGTGAAATTCCACGAATGCTTAAGCCAAGTGGTAGCGCAATCTTGTAAGCCATAATTAAATGGCTACGCTTCTGCAAAAGTCCGGTGATCTTCCGAACAAGCCAAACATACACATTATAAGTATTGCGATGGAAACTTTCATCATGCATCCCGAAATCTCGGTGATCGTTCCGACTCTCAATGAGGAGAGATATCTAAAACGAACGCTTGCATCAATTGCAAACCAGAACACAAACACATCCTACGAACTGATCGTGGCTGATAGCGAGAGTACCGATGAGAGCAGGTCCATCACAGATAAGGTTCTCGATCCAACGCTTCCGGGATTTAACACCGGTGTCAGGAAGGATGCATATTTCGAGATTGGTGAATACCGAAACGTTCCTATCGAGGAGATGGAATTCAGCAGAAGGATAAGCCAGATCGGAAAGACCAGGTATTTTGATGACGTGGTTGCCATAACCTCACCGAGACGGCTTGACGGGATGGGACTTCTTGGAACATTATATTATTACGCCCAGCTTGATCTCGGACGTATCACAGACGAGAGTATGGTCGATAAAATGAGTAAAAAACTCGGGATTGCGAATTTGCGCGATTATGTGGGGCTACGATGGCAGATATAATAAGGTTGGCAGACGCCAATTTAAAACGCTTGCGTACACGATTGATCAGCCAACTGAGACGGCAGATCGGTGGCGATTATATCAGTGAGCAGGTGCTTGCTGCGATGAGGGAGGTGCCCAGGCACCTCTTTGTGCGTGAGAGTGATAGAGCGCAGGCTTACGAGGACTATCCGCTCTCGATCGGGCACGGCCAGACGATCTCCGCGCCACATATAGTCGGGATTATGTGCTCGCTGCTCGAGATCGAGAAGGGGATGAAGATCCTCGAAATCGGTGGCGGTTCAGGGTATCATGCCGCGGTGCTTGCACAACTTACTGGTCCCGGAGGCATGGTGTATGCAATCGAACGTGTTACTGAGCTTGCGGACTTTGCACGGCAGAATTTGACAGATGCCGGATACAAAAACGTCGTTGTCACCGCAGGCGACGGCACGGTGGGGCTTTCCGAACATGCGCCTTATGATTGCATCACCGTGGCATGCGCTGCTCCTGCGGTCCCGCAGCCGCTTGTTGACCAGTTGAAACGTGGCGGCAAGATGACTATCCCAATCGGCAAGTACACGCAGGAACTGTACCTGATTCATAAAAACGACGTGATATCGAATGAGAAGAAAGGTGGGGTCGTGTTCGTGCCACTGATCGGGGAATATGGGTTCTAACATGATTGAAAAATTAAAGATACGTGACGCGACGGAATCGATCCTTGACCACGATGCAGCGCGGGTCATCTCACACCACGATGCGGATGGGATCACAGCAGCAGGTATCCTCTGCCACACCCTCTTAAGACTCGGGAAACGCTTCCATACAACCATCATCAGCCAGCTTGATCACGAATTTGCAGACCGGCTGAATGCGGAGCATAATGAGGGGGTTCTGACGGTCTTCTGCGATATGGGAAGCGGACATTCCGATATCATAACCGAGGTCGTAGGCGACGTTCTCGTGATCGATCACCATACACCGACCGGCGATCTGGCGTGCCCGCACGTGAACCCGCATCTGGTAGGTATCGATGGTGCATTCGAGCTCTCAGCGTCCGGTGCGGTCTATGCAGTTGCGAAAGGGATCAGCAGCGAGAATGTCGACCTATCGGGACTTGCCATGGCGGGCGCGATTGGGGATAAGCAACTGATGATCGGTGCGAACGCAGACATCCTTGCAGATGGCGTGCAGAACAAGATTATATCTGTGAAGAAAGGGATTCGAATCGGGGATGGGGACGTTTCCGACATTCTTGAACAGAACATCGATATCTATCTTGATATCACCGGTGATGCTGCGAAGGTAAGTGAGTTTCTCGATGAAATAGGCGTGATCGGTAGCGGCAGATTAAGCGAACTTGCCGAGCCAGAGCTCCGAAAACTTGCAACATCGCTTACACTGAAGTTGCTTTATAGGAGCAGTCCTGATGTCATCGAAAATCTCATCGGCGACGTGTACACATTGCGCTGCGAGGTGATCCCGAACGTCGAT
>DAOUXE010000079.1 GCA_030666765.1 Methanosarcinales archaeon | reverse complement strand
TGTTATCGATTTAATAACATTTTATTATACTTTTAAGATTTAAATTAGCACTTATTACATAATTTAGAACATTATTTACATAAATCCGTAACAACAAGTTATTGATTTGTACATGATACCCCCATTTACCCTCTAATTTGGGGGGGATACGAATTTTACATCTTTTACCGGCTGTATGCAGATGACCTGAGAAGTGCCTAAGGTTACCGGAATGCCTATGTTTGGGAGGTGTTTGTTCCCCCTTAACCAAATACCGGTGGAGCTGACTACCCATACCGAACCCAACAATCTGCAACATTTAATAAACCCGCAATCTCATTCTAAACCCGCATGACAACTACCACAATCACACTATCCGATCTCAACAAAATGCTCGAAAATGTGCTTGAACTGAAAGGTGTTACGATAGAGGGGGATATCGAGATCGAGTTTGAGGGCGGAGGCGGCAGCCAGGAACTGGTGCAAGCTGTGGGATACGAGATCGCACAGCTCGCGGCGCGGTTAAATAACGTCGCAGGTATGATGGGCTGTCCGGTAGGGCAGGTGCTGCCTGCCGTGCAGCCGATGGCACTGCCGCCACAAGTACAGTCCCGGATCCCGCAAGAGTTGATCCCGGCATCGTTTGACGTGGACCCGGTCTCTGAGTGGACGCACGGGATTGAGGAGGTTGTGCTCGGTGCAACATCCTCTGACGGCGGCACACGCAAAACGACAGTCACGCTTGGCGGCGAACATGCGCTGCCGTTCTACTTCGATGCGCCGATGCCACATCCGAACAATGTCTCGATCGATGTCTTTGACATGCCCATTGGAATGGCACGCGCGGTGCGCATGAACTACGAGGATGTGCTCGAAAGTCCGGCTGAGTGGGCAAAGAAGGTGGTCTCGAAGTTCGGCGCGGATATGGTCACGATCCACCTGATAAGCACGGATCCGTCGATCAAGGACACGCCTGCATCGGAGGCTGCGAAGGTGGTCGAGGATGTCTTACAGGCGGTCGATGTCCCGCTTATCATCGGGGGCTCAGGTAATCCGGACAAGGATCCCGAGGTTCTTGAGAAGGCTGCGGAGGCTGCCGAAGGCGAGCGGTGCCTGATCGCGTCTGCAAACCTGAATATGGACTACCAGCGGATCGCAGCAGCGGCAAAGGAGTACGGTCACGCAATCCTCTCGTGGACGCAACTCGAGATCAATGCGCAGAAGGAACTCAACCGCAAACTGATGAAACAGTGCAACATCGAGCGTTGCGACATCGTGATGGATCCGACAACCGCGGCGCTTGGCTATGGTCTTGATTACGCGTACTCGAACATCGAGCGCATCCGGCTCGCAGGGTTAATCGGCGACCAGGAACTGAACTTCCCAATGTCATCAGGAACTACAAATGCATGGGGCGCGAGAGAGTCATGGATGGCAGTCTCGCCGCTTAAGGAGGATTCGGACTGGGGACCCCGCGAATATAGGGGGCCGATATGGGAGATAACGACAGGGTTAGCGCTTGCGCTTGCTGGTGTCGATCTCTTTATGATGATGCATCCGACATCGGTTCAGGTACTAAAGTCGGTGACCGGCATGTTGCGCGGTGGCGATGGCGACATGGATACTACTGTGGACGCACCCGACTGGGTTGGCATGATGATTTAGGGGTGAAACTTCCGCGCAAGCATGATGGTTGTGTCCCTTGTTCTTCTCCAGCAGGCAGACGATCAACGATGCAAGCATCGTTCTCAACCGCTCCGAAGCAAAGCGCCGCTTACATAAATATCATCGCAATGAATGTCACGTAGACCATGATAAACAGGATGCCAACCCTCCTGTCAAGTACCCCGCGATATCTCACGAAGACCACCATAGCCATCGCCAGGAAGACCATCAGGACGACGTTGTCCACGATTGCGTCTGCCAGCGGAATGGTGCGGAATACCGCGCCGAGCCCAAGAGCGAGCAGGATGTTTGCGATGTTGCTTCCAATAACATTTCCAAGAACCATCATACCCCACCGCTTCCGGGCGGCTGTGATCGATACCGCAAGTTCGGGAAGCGACGTGCCGAGTGCTACCAGCGTCAGTCCGATGACCGTTGTGGAGATTCCCAGTTCTGATGCAATACCGACGGCAGAATCCACCAGGAAATTACATGCCACGAACACGCCAAGACCCCCTGCGATGGCCTGCCCGAGAGGCCGCACAAGATCCTTCCTGTTATCACCAATCTCAGGGACCGGGTGTGTCGACCGGTGTCTGACGTAGCCGTCCAGGATATACCACCCGTACACCATGGCCAGCAGCAGCCCCGCCAGCCATGTAAGCCTGCCCGCGTATAAGAAGTAGCACGATACTATTGCAAGTATCAGGACATGGATCTTCACATCACGGTAAATACTACGATCGATGATTATGGGGCTGACTATACATGCCGCGCCAAGCACCAGAGCGATGTTGGTGATGTTGCTTCCGACTACGTTTCCGGCGGCAAGCTCAGGATTACCTGTGATTGCAGAGTACACGGATACGACGATCTCAGGAAGCGAGGTTCCTATCGCCAGCACAGTCACCCCGATAAGGAACTCTGACACCCCCACTGCCTTTGCGAGTCTCGATGCGCCGCCAGTGAACCAGTCGCTCGAATACGCCAGAAAAACGGCGGACAATATAAGGGTCAGCAATTCCATCAACATAAGATCGAATTGGTTTCATAGTACATAATCTTTATAATCCCAAAGTAGCAACATAACATCATTCGGAGGAAAAACATTGGCAAGAAAAACGGTAAGAAAAACCGATCGCTGGAAGACAAAGAACTGGTACCAGGTCGTAGCTCCTGAGATGTTTGGTAGGTCGGTTATATGTGAGACGTTTGCAGATGCGCCAGAGAAGCTGATCGGGCGGACGGTTAGTGTCACGGTCGGCGATATGGTTAAGGATTTCTCGAAACAGAACACCAAACTACATTTCAAGATCACTGATGTGAGCGGAGACGCGGCAGGCACATCATTCACCGGGCATCAGATGACTAATGATTACATCGGATCACTGATCAAGCGCCAGACGTCACGCATCGATGCAAATCTGGAAATATATACGAAGGATGGGTACCGGATGCGGATAAAGCCAACCTGTTTCACGACGCACCGTGCAAAAACAAGCCAGATCGAGGCGGTACGCAAGAAGGTGGAAGAACTTATCCATGATCGCGCAAGGAAACTTGATTTCGAGAAGTTAATCGAAGAGGTCGTGAATGGAAAGCTTTCCGCAAAGGTTTACCGCAGTATAAAAACCATATATCCGATGCGCAGGGTTGAAATTCTGAAAACAGAGATTACCGGAACTCCCGTAGGGAAGTGATGGATGCGGAATCTCAGAAACAGGTTTAATACAAACATCTGCATAAATTTATTACTGTTGCGCACATCTTAGATACATACAGAGGTTAAGCAAGGATGAATATAAAGAAATTTCGAGGATCCCGTACATGTGGCGGAGGCACTCACAAGAATCGGCGAGGTGCAGGAAATCGGGGCGGACGCGGTAAGTGTGGCGCAGGCAAGCACCACGCGACGCGGGCACTGCTGCGCGGATATACGTATGGAAAGCATGGGTTCACACGCCCTCAAAAAATTATTGCCAGCACAAACACCATCAACGTGTGCGAACTCGATTCAAGGATACCCCAACTGCTGCACGCAGGGTTTGCCGAAGAGAGGGATGGCGCGGTACATATAAATGTTGGCATACTCGGTATTGACAAGGTTCTTGGCACCGGCAGGGTAACCCGGGCACTGGCAGTATCCGCATCAACGTTCTCCAAAAACGCGATCACAAAGATCGAGAACGCAGGCGGAACAGTGATTTATACTTAATTAAGTGGTTAAGTGGTGTTGCAATGAGTTTCAGAGAAGCTCTCGAACCGATCCTTGCCAAATTGCCTGCGGTCGCAAGTCCCGAGGGGCACGTGCATCTCAAGAAGAAGCTTGCATGGACTGCAGGCATTCTCGCCTTGTATTTCGCGCTCTCAAACGTCCCTCTTTTTGGCATGTCACCTGAATCGACCGATATGTTCCACATGTACCGTGCGTTCTTTGCGGGACAGGGCGGGACACTGATGCTTCTCGGGATCGGCCCGATCGTCACGGGCTCGATCATCCTACAACTGCTTGTTGGTGCAAAGGTCATAAATCTGGATATGTCTGATCCGCATGATCAGGCATTATTCCAGGGTGCACAGAAGCTGCTCGTCTTTGTGATGATCATATTCGAGGCGCTTCCGCAGGTGCTTGGCGGATATATCCAGCCTTCGACCAGCGTTGCGGCGGATCTTGGCGTCGATCCGTCTACAATTGTGCTCCTGCTCTTATTCCAGATATGTGTCGGCGGAGTCCTGATCCTGTTCATGGACGAGATCGTATCCAAGTGGGGCATCGGATCAGGTGTGGGACTCTTCATCGTTGCCGGTGTCTCTCAGCAGATCATCACAGGGCTGTTCAGCTGGATACCGGAGATGGGTGGAAACATTCCGATCGGGTTGCTTCCACGGTGGGTGTATTTTGCACAGACCACCCTGCCAACAGGCTTGATCCATCTCCTGGTCGACACAGGGATCCTTGCGTTGGTCACAACCATCGCCATATTCCTCTTTGTCGTCTTTGTGGAGAGTACCAGGATAGAGATCCCGCTTGCGCACAGCGCGGTTCGCGGTGCAAGGGGGAGATTTCCGATAAAACTCATATATGCAAGCGTGCTTCCGATGATCCTTGTGCGGGCGCTTCAGGCAAACATCCAGATGATCGGGATGCTGCTATCTAGTAAAGGGATTACGATACTCGGAAAATTCAGCGGAAGTACACCGCTTGATGGGATCATGTACTACCTCTCACCGATCCATAGTCCGCATGACTGGATTCCGTCGCTTGTCGCTATGAAGTATTCGTCGCCGGAACTTGCAATGGCGTCACCGGAAATGTGGCAGATCATACTCCATGTACTCTGTGATGCCGCGATGTTGATCGTTGGCGGCATTATCTTTGCGCTCTTCTGGATCGAGACTACAGGCATGGGTGCAAAGAACGTGGCGCAGAATGTGTTCCAGTCCGGAATGCAGATCCCTGGGTTCAGACGGAGTCCACAGAGCATCGAGCGGGTCATGGAACGGTACGTGCCAAAAGTAACGATCATCGGCGGTGCACTGATCGGCGCGCTTACGCTCGTAGCATCGATGCTGGGAACGGTCGGCGGTGCAGGCGGTACCGGACTTCTACTCACAGTGAGCATCGTCTACCGCTTGTACGAGGATCTCGCATCCGAGCAGATGATGGAGATGCATCCGATGATGCGGCAGTTCTTCGGAGGCGCATGACAAATATTATACTCCTTGGACCGCCCGGGTCCGGAAAAGGCACGCAGGCAAAGTTGCTTGCAGAGCGGATCAGTGTCCCGCATATCTCCACAGGCGACATCCTGCGGGCAGCAAAAGAAACAGAACTCGGCAATCGTGCTTCCGAATATATGAACAGGGGCGAACTCGTCCCTGACTCGGTACTGATTGCGATCGTTGAAGATCGGCTCGCAAAGCCAGACTGTAGATCAGGCTGCATCCTCGATGGCTATCCGAGAACGATCCCGCAGGCAGATGCGCTCAACCACATTCTTTCGGGGCTTGACATGCGAATCGATCTTGTGATCAACATCGATGTGCCGGACGGCCGGTTGATCACCCGCCTATCGGCACGCCGTGTATGTGAATGCGGGGCTACATACCAGTTGACGTTTAATCCGCCGAAGGTGAGCGGGGTATGCGACCTGTGCGGCGGGGCACTGTACCAGCGCGATGACGATACAGAGGAATCTGTTCGAAAACGCCTCATGGTGTATAAAAGAGCGACACAGCCGCTTATCGATTATTATAAGAATCTGGGTCTACTTACGACGATTGATGGGGGCGGAAGCATCAAAGAGATCTCAGGCGAGATCTACGCACACGTCCGATAATGCGGCACCCCTGGCAGAGACTTTTTAGTGTTTTCTGACATGATTTTTTTTT
>DAOUXE010000180.1 GCA_030666765.1 Methanosarcinales archaeon | reverse complement strand
GAGGGCGGCGGTGCTGTCCCGCCCGCTGGCGTTAGCTAAAATCCTTGAATATGCTTTTATCCCACCCCGGGGTCCCGATACCGTGCAAAAAGGTAGGTCGATGCTCTCGCAGATGGGGGCGGAGGTTGGGGCGGGTGAACTTACGATTTGTGACGACGGACTCCGCAATGGCGGGATCGGAACACCGCAACCCGACGACGAGGGCCCCCCCTCCCAAAAGACCGCCATAATCGAAGACGGCATCCTAAAAAACCATCTACATGACGCGTACACGGCAGGGAAGGCAGGCATTGCGAGCACAGGAAACGCTATACGTGCAGGATACGGCACAACGCCATCTATCGATGTGCGCAATCTTGTGATTGAGTATCCTCAAAGCGATATAGTTGCAGAGACACAGAATGGAGTACTCGTCCATTCGGTGATCGGCGCACATACCGCAAACCCGTATTCAGGGGATTTCTCGATAGAAGCCAGAAATTCTTTTCTGGTAGAGAATGGGGAGGTCAAACAACCGATAAAATCGCTTATGATCGCTGGAAATATCTTTGATATGCTAAAGAATATTGATGGTGCTGGCGCAGATCCTCGTGCTGTCGGAGGGATTATTGTTCCGACGCTGCGAGTTCTTGATATGCAGGTCATCGGGTAACTTGCGGAAAAGGCGATATGATGAACACGGGTTACAGGTCGTTTATACTGTTGGATTAGTTTGGAGGCCTGTATGCTATTGGACCGGTACGATGTGGCCGCCATTGTTATGTTTTCGCCGCAGAGACCGCGGAGGACACAGAATTATCCCTTCTCTGCGCCCTCTGCGTGATACCAACGGATTTGCTAACGCAATTTCGCGGTTAGATTCCCTGCCGTGACTCAATTAATCCCAAAATAAAAAATAGGGATTATTAAATGTAGTCTATGATCGGTTCCTTACGACCTCTGCCAATCACTGGCCTAGTAGGTTCCATCTGTTTTATTTCACCCTCTACCGAGCGGATCGGGACACGCTGTTGATGTGCCTGCCCGAGTATCTGTGCCGATTCGACACCGGTCATGATCGCCATCACACGCACGCCGCCTTCATACTCTTCCTCGACCCTTGCGCCCCAGATCACATTTGCATGTGAGCCCAATTCGTAGGTGAGTGTACTTGCGATCTCCTCTGCTTCCTTAAGTGTGAGGTCAGGTCCGCCTGTTATGTGTACGAGGCAGCCGGTAGCTCCCCTGTAATCCACATCCAGCAGCGGGTGGTTCAGTGCCGCGCGGACCACATCGCTTGACTTGTCCCGTGTCTTTGACTCACCAAAGAGCATCACTGCAACCCCACCGCAGTTCATAACCGTCCTCATGTCGGCATAATCGAGATTTATCAGCGAGTCTTTTGTAATCGTATCGGATATTCCCTTGACAGTCTCGGAGATCAACTGATCCATCACCGAAAACGCTTGTTTCATCGGGAGATTCGGCACGTAGTTGAGCAGACGGTTGTTATCGAGTGCGATCACAGTGTGCGCTGCGTCACTTAACTCCTGAATCCCTGTCTCTGCCTTGATAGAGCGGGCACGTTCCACGTGGAACGGCGTGGACACCATCCCAACAACGATTGCGCCACATTCCCGTGCGATATCAGCGACCACCGGTGCAACTCCTGTGCCTGTTCCACCACCCATACCAGCAGTGACAAAGACCAGATCAGAGTCTGCAAGAACCTCACTCAGCGTTCCGCGCGCAAGTTCGGCAGCGCGCCTCCCAACGTCAGGATCTCCCCCCGCGCCAAGACCCCGCGTGATCGATTTTCCTACCAAAATCTTCTTATCCGCCCTGCATCGATCCAGATCCTGCTTATCGGTATTGATTGCGATGATATCCACGCCATCGATTCCGATATCATGCATTCTGGTCGATGTATTATTTCCTGCGCCGCCGCAACCGACGATCAGGATGCGTGGCGTTCCTATCAGCTCCGCATCAGCAAAGTCTTCGCTCTTATTGTCGAATTGCCGATACAGGTCTTCCTTCTCAGTGTAGCCTAGTGCGTTGTTTACAATTGTTTGCATTTCCGTCCCCTCATGACATTCTATGCGTTTTGCATCCCTATTTCCTATAGTAGATGCCTAAATAGCATTGATATTAATCACATATATAGTTTGCGTGCGGTGGGGCTGTCATGACTCGTGACACTGACCGCTGCCCAAAAAAACGCTGCATTTACAGGTACGATCCGGATAAACCGCAACCACGCAAGAAATTAAACCTCTGGGGGTATGCATATACCTCGTCCCGGTTATCTGCGCGCTTCAGGCGGACTTGATACTCCAATTCCGCGGTCAAATTTCCTAATTCAATCACAATCAGGATTTCAGTCTCCTGACTTCTGATCTTCTGATAAAGAAACGTGTACGGAGGATCAAGGGTATAGAGAGTACGATGCCTTAATTCCTGCAAAGACTCGCATCGATGAACGAGGCAGGGCTCACATTGACAAGCTTGATCAGGGCATCTATCAAATCAGGACTCGGCGTGCTTGACCGTGAGATCAGGCATATGCGGAAGGACATCGAGTGGGGCGCTACCACATCCGAGACGATGGCACGGTTTGAGATAAGTGCGAGGACTGTCATGATCACCCGCACCACCACGCACACCATAAAGGCGAACGAGGCGGTCAGCGATATCCGGACGGTGCTTCAGATTGCGGCTGCCGATGCCGAGGCATCACACCGCCTGAAACCCTGACCTTTAACATGGCTCGGGCTGGCGTGAAGGTCAGGCAGTGTCTACGATGCTAAGCGAGTGCAAGTCTTAAACACGAATGACGCGTTTGGGTGGATGTGGCGTCTGTGTCAACAGGGATTCATGAGATTTGTTTATTTGTGGCTGTGAGCGCAAGTGTAGCGAAACCATTGGAATAAAATCATTCAGGGTGGACAACATCATCCTCTGAATAATGCTCTGAAATGTTGGAATTCCAAAGTGAACTTACGGGGTGGTATATTTTCTGCCGGGAATGTGTCAGAGAGTCTCGGTTGCCCGAGCAAAATGTATTTAGGTGATTAGATTGATGTGATGAATAGCATTCTGGAGATAACCACCATGAAACGATATACCAAAATATCTAAATCCTGTGCCGATTTTCGAGTAACGTCCTGTGTCCTGTTCTTGTGCTTGCCCCGGAGTGCGGGCGAGTGGATAATGACAAAAATCATAGAAATGTTATGTGATTGAGATGAATAAAGTGATAACGAAATCCGGATTTCTCCTTATAATTAGCATGTTGGTGATATGTGCACTGACGGTGCCGGCGATAGCCAGGAACACAACCGGCGCAGAATGCGAAGCTTGCTTTGGAGCTATGCCGCCGGAAATTACCGAAATACAAACTCATGGTTTGAATGGGGTAAGCAACTATTCAGGGAAAGTTGATGAGGTGGTGATATGGGAAGATGACTTCGACACAGATCCGTTCGACGGGAGCTGGCATATCTGGTATCCCCCAGCGGAGATGGGGTGGGATGAAGATAGTGTCTATTTACCATATACATGGTGGTCTATTGAGGAAGTTCCCATGTATGCCTGCGCACAAACGATGTACCACAGCTTCTCTGAAAACCCGTTTTATGGCTATTATGACCCAAAACTAAAATACAGATTCAAATCATATTCTGATGATGGTGACGATGCGGGGATAGAGGTCGGCTTCAGTTATGAACATGATGGAGACTGGTATGGGACTTGGGAGTTCTACCATTCCCCCGAAGAGTACCCTTCATGGACGACAAAATCTCTCGACCTTGGCGATTCCTGGACAGACCTGGACTGTAGCGACGAATATCGTGTTTGTGTATATGAAGACGCTGATTATAGCAGTTATCCGCATGACGGCTCATGTGATCCATGGCCTGATATAAATGGACGTATCAACATCACTTATATAAAGCTGAT
>DAOUXE010000062.1 GCA_030666765.1 Methanosarcinales archaeon | reverse complement strand
GGGGCGAGATTATGGCAAAAATATGATTGAATCGCTGAAGTCCGTCATCAGCGAACATGAGGAGGTTATAGCCGCTTACCTCTATGGATCTGCCGCACAAGGGCGAATGCGGGAAGATAGCGACATCGATGTGGGCATCCTACTTGCAGACGATGCTGTTACCGATCACCGGTATGTGGTGCGGATGGCACGGGAGATACAATCGAGGTGCCGTCTTGATATGGAGGTCGATCTGCGTGTGTTGAACCGGCGACCGATCAGGTTTTTGAATCAGGTCATGCGATATGGAAAACTCGTGTTCGTGCGGGATGAGAAGAAGCGAGTGGAGTTTGAGACTGGTGTTTTGAAGGAGTATCTTGATTTCAAGCCGTTTTTGAGGGAGTATGATAGAGAGCGCAGGAGGCGGTTGATTTATAGAGATTGATCCGGATGTGATAGAGTCAAAATTGGATAGTATTGAACGAAACCTTGAGTTTCTTGATGAGTTTAAGTATATGGAATCTGAGGAGTTTCTTGGCAGTTACAGGGATGTGCAGGCTGCGAAGTACTCGCTTCTTGAGATCACCGAGTGTTGCATCGACATTGCCAGCCACATCATAGCGACCAAGAGCATGGGCAGGGCAGAGGAGTACCGGGGAATCTTCCATCTGCTCGGGGTGAACGGTGTAATCGAGAAAGACCTCTCCGAAAGACTCGGAGACATGGCTGGTTTTCGGAATCTGCTGGTGCACAGATACGGGGATGTTGATAATGAGGTTGTTCTTGAGATGATCCGGTCGGAGCCTGCAGATGTGGTAGAATTTGAACGAGCGGTTGTGCGGTTTGTGGATGAGGGGCAGTAAGCGGTGGGGGGCAGTGAGTGGGGGGCAGTGTGGCCGGGTGGTGGGTGGTTGGTAGCGGCTCAGTTGCAGGGGTATTGATGCATACTCATGCAAGTATAGCATTTTGATTTCAGTTTAATGCAAATATTGTGGAATAGCGATAGATTCATAAGGGATGAACACATTCACATATCCATGCAGCAGATGATGCTCACAGTCAGACCAAAGAGCGATTTTGAGGTACCAAGCAGCACAGGTTACCAGCTTTACTCTGCACTGCTTGCGGTTATGCGCTCCTCCAATCCGGGGGCGAGTGGGCGCGTTCACGATTCGGAGATCGGGGCGATTGCGGTAAGCGGCCTTTCCGGAACGTTTGGCAGAGCGGCGAAGCGTCCCGTGAACAAGATGCTCCATTCGCGACAGACGTACCAGTTCCACATCGGGATCACGGATCCAGCCGAGATTGAGATATTCCAGTCACTGATCCAGCCGCTGATCCTTGAGGGCATGGATGTTAATCTTGAGGCGGGGGCTCTGCGGATTGAAGAGGTTACGAGCAGTACACTTACGTTTGAGGAGCTGATGGAGGAGGTTTCACGATACGATGGCGGGGCGATAGAGTTTGCGTTCATGTCGCCTGCGTGTATCCAGTACGGGAACAGTCGAGTGACTGAGATGTTTCCGCACAGGACAGCAGTCTTTAATTCACTTCTTTCGAAGTGGAACCATGCCTGCCCGGAGGAGCTTAAGATGGGCGTTTCACGGGACGAGTTTGCACGTTATCTTTCTGAGAAGCCGGATGCGAAGTCTTATAATACTCACAGCGTAATGGTTAATACTGCGTATGATTCAAAGCGGGGGCATCCAAGACCAATATTCAAACAAGGGTTCACTGGCAGGTGTGCATATCGATTTGTGCGGGATGCGCCGCAGGATGTCAGGAACGCGGTTGTTGCTTTCTCGATCCAATTCATGGCGAATGGTCGCAACGCATCAGAAAACCCAGCAGGGATTGAAACAATACGCTGTCAAGATTCCTAATCGACTTTTCTATAGTCGCAACGCATCAGAAAACCCAGCAGGGATTGAAACAATACGCTGTCAAGATTCCTAATCGACTTTTCTATAGTCGCAACGCATCAGAAAACCCAGCAGGGATTGAAACTCTTCCTCGATAGCCATGAGGTAAGCGATACGTTCGGTCGCAACGCATCAGAAAACCCAGCAGGGATTGAAACATCATCCTTACGTATTCTGCCTTCATGGTTTTGTTATTGTCGCAACGCATCAGAAAACCCAGCAGGGATTGAAACTGGTCTGTCTCGTTCTTTTTGTACACTCCGGCATCGTCGCAACGCATCAGAAAACCAGAGCGGGATTAAAACTACACCCACCTCCTGCACCGCCAAGCATTATGTAACATCACGACAGATCAATGCATGATGCTGCGGAGAATCAGTAAAAGACAGGTTCGCCGGTACCAAACGCTCACAAACGTTGCGATCAAGTACGGTTTCGGATATCTGGTTGACCGGTTCAATCTCCACCCCATACGGTCAGTGAAAGATCGAGTCTCAGGGACGCACAAAGCATATCCCGAACTCTCAGACCCGGAGCGGCTGAGACTGATGCTTGAGGAACTCGGACCGACCTACATCAAGTTCGGGCAGATATTGAGCACACGATACGATATTCTCCCGAAAGAGTATATAAAAGAGCTCGAAAAGTTGCAGGACACGGTGCCGCCATTCAGCCATGGCGAGGCGTGCCGTATCGTTGCAGAGGAGTTCGGAATGCCGATCGATGAGATCTTTGCGACATTCGCCTACGAGCCGTATGCATCAGCATCCTTAGGGCAGGTGCATCTTGCCACGCTGCCGGGCGGCGATCGGGTCATTGTGAAGGTGCAGCGCCCCGGTATCAAGGATGTTATCGACTCCGACCTCAGGATTCTCCGAGATCTCGCACACTTTGCGGATCAGCACATCAGGGAGGCTAGAGCCCTAAATCCGGTCGGCGTCATATCTGAGTTTGAGCGGATCATACGCGCAGAACTCGACTACACGCTCGAGGCGCAGAACGCAGACGAACTCCGGGAGAACTTCAAAGATGACCCGGCTGTGAAGATCCCGACGGTCTACTGGGACTACACCAGGTGGCAGGTGCTGACGATGGAGTTTATCGACGGTATCAAGGTCTCTGATCACGAAGCAATCGAGCAAGCGGACCTGGATCACACGACCATCGCTCGCAATTTCGCGACCTCGTTTCTGAAACAGATATTCCTGCACGGGACGTTTCACGGAGATCCGCACCCTGGAAATGTGCTTGCGATGGGGGGTAATGTCGTTGCGTTTATCGATTTCGGGATAATCGGGCATCTTGACCAGGTGACCAGAGCGGATCTTGTGGACTTTTTTATCGCGCTTTCAGAGAATGATGCCGATTCCGTGATCGATGTGCTTGCGCATATCGGTATCATCGACTACGATACCATCGATCTCCCGCAATTCAGGTTTGAGATATCGAACATGATCACCAAATACTATGGAATGTCACTTCGATATGTGAATACCGGTGTTATGATGCGTGAAATGATCAGCATGATCTTGAGATATCATGGAAACGTTCCATCCAACCTCCTGCTACTCTCAAAGGCGTTGATGATCGAAGAGGAAGTCTGTTCGCAGCTCGATCCGGATTATAACCTTCAGGACCTGGCGAAGCCGTTCATACACAATCTGATAGTGGAGCGGATGCACCCAAAGCGGATCGTAAGGGAATGGCTGCGGATGATACCCGGATTCGGGCGGCTCGTGCGCGGCTTGCCGCACCGGATAGACCAGATCCTCCTGCGGGCTGAGAAAGGGACGCTGCACCTTGAGTTTGAGCATCACGGGCTCGATCACATAGTTGCGGAACTCGATGTCATGAGTAACCGCATCGCTTCGAGCATGATCATCTCTGCAATCATAATCGCGTCAGCGCTCGTCATACAGTCGGGCATGAGACCGTTTGTATGCGGGGTTCCAGTGCTTGGCATCCTCGGTTTCGTGATCGCGGGCATTCTCGGTATGGGGCTTGTGCTCTCGATACTGAGGTCGGGGCGGTTCTGACTTCTGACGCTGGTGGGGTTATGGGGGCTATACGGTGGATATGGAAGCAAGGATTAGCCTTAACGCGGACTTATCAAATTACCTGATTCCAAACTTCTTGTGCAAGGTCTTTTGTCCAAGCTTGAACTTGCCTTTTCCGGTTGTATCGCAGAAGTGTGTATACTCGGCACCGGCATAAACTGCGATTTTTTTATTGGCGGAACCGAACCGATATCGTTTACGAGCAAGGACACAAGTCATCATCATATTACAGTTTCAGAGGTTTGAAAAATCTCAAGTTGTGACGGTGCGAAGTATAAACCCGATGCTTTGCGTTGTGCTCACTTTCACCCCACCCTTCGCACAAGTTTATACTGATCCGGAGATCATTTCTCTTCATGCTATATACCGTGCGTGAACTGACACAGTACATCAAGCACCGGCTTCAAGATGATCCGTCGCTCTCAGAGGTCTCTGTCAGGGGCGAGATATCGAATTTCACGCACCACACGTCAGGGCACATGTATTTCACACTGAAAGACGAGCATAGCCAGTTAAACTGTGTAATGTTCCGTGGTGCGAATGCGAAGCTGAAATTCAAGCCTGGGACTGGGATGAAGGTGGTATGCAGCGGTGATATTACGGTGTACGAGAAAAGAGGCGTATACCAACTGATGGTCTGGGATATTCAGCCGGACGGCATCGGTGCACTCTATCAGGCATTTGAGCAATTAAAAGCGCAATTGTCTGAGCAGGGGTTCTTCGATCCCTCTCGCAAAAGACCGCTGCCGGTGTTTCCAAAGACGGTCGGGATTGTCACATCCCGCACAGGTGCTGTGCTGCACGATATACTAAACGTTATCGGCCGGCGGTTTCCTGCTGTGCGGATCATCCTTGCGCAGACCAGGGTGCAGGGCGAGGGCGCGGCAGCAGAGATCGCAGGTGCGATTAAGCATTTGAACAAATTGTCGCGCACAGACCCGATCGATGTGCTGATCGTTGCCAGAGGCGGCGGCTCGATCGAGGAACTCTGGCAGTTCAATGAACTCAAGGTTGCGGAAGCGGTCTTCGGTTCGGAAATCCCGATCGTATCCGCGGTTGGGCATGAGACCGATGTCACGATCTGCGATTTCGTAGCCGACCTGCGTGCGCCGACACCATCAGCGGCTGCTGAGATCGTAGTGCCGGACAGGGAGCAGCTCCGGCAGCAGATCGCGGGGCACGAGATCAGACTCGATTATATGATCCGGCGGACGGTCGAGATGTCCAGGGAGCGACTATCAAATGCAGAACGAGGTGTTGTGCATCCGAAAGACCGGATCAACCAGTTGCGGCAGTACATCGACGAACTGACACGGCAGATGCATACAACGGTTGCACATCGGCTACAACTGCGCAGAAAAGATCTCTCCATGCTCGGGGCGACTCTTCACGCATTAAGCCCGCTTAACCACCTGCAACGCGGATACAGCATAGTTTTAAGGGCGCCTGACCGGGCGGTCGTAAACACAATCGACGCCGTGACCGCAGGAAGTGATCTCTGGATACTGGTAACGGATGGAAAGATCGGATGCCGGGTACGTGAAATAAAGGAGGGCTGGGACCATGAGTGAGAATGAGGACATTACATTTGAGGATGCACTTGCAGAACTGGAAGATATCGTGCATGAACTGGAGGAGTCGGGATTAACGCTCGAAGACGCTCTTTTGAAGTTTGAGACCGGGGTTAAACTCTCAAGACTCTGCAACAAGGAACTGGACGATGCCGAGATGCGGATCGAGCAACTGACTGAAGACGAGGGCGGGTTGCGAACAGAGCGCGTGGAGATCGAGTAAATTGGTGTATCAGTTCCGGAACCTCTTCGTCTGTACATAAGGGAACTCACAAATAGTAATCTATCACCTACCAGTCGTACATAATAGTCTATTGATCGATAGTAGCTGGTAGAAATACGTTTTGGGCGAAGCAGATTCAACTGAATTAAAACAGAGCGAAGCGTGAATCAATAAGTGCCAGCGTCAGCAGAAAGCGATTGATAATAGACATGAAGACGATTTTAAGAGATTAAAAAAGTATTTAAAGGAAGAGAAGTGAATAAGGGTAATGATGAAGTTTATACTATCGGTACAGAGCTGGACTAGATCATGACGTATTTTAAAATGTCGTTTATTAATCTATGCAGTTTATTTTTGACAAAATGTATGGGTCATGAAAGATTCGAATTAGAGACAACTGTTTGAATCTATTTTTCAGCTTGGTGGCGAGGCTTTTATTATCGATGGGATAAAGACAATTGAATTGGAGCTGAATCCAAAAGAACCAAAGTTAATGAGTGAGCTTAATAAAGGTTTAAGTATATTAAATATGATTGGTATTCATGGTCTCAATGGTCGCTTTATAAAAATTTGGTGTGTGCCGCATTTTGTTACATTTGGGTTTGTGATAAAATCTAAATCTTCGAAAGTCATGTAAATACTATTTATTTCCTTTTGAATGCTCTTTAGAGCTTTGCATATCAGGTTCAGAAATTCTTCATGTTCCTTTTTAATTGCTGACTTCCCCCGATATATGTTCTCTTCATTAATTTTTAAGTACATGTTTAGCTGAGGCGGAAAAACCACGATATTACACGATATTACACGATATTACACGATATT
>DAOUXE010000225.1 GCA_030666765.1 Methanosarcinales archaeon | reverse complement strand
TGGTAGACATGCCTATAAAGGGTGATGCCAATCATGATGAAAAACTCTCGACTGCGGATGCGGTGCTTATTCTGCAAATGGCTGCCTGCGGCATCAACAGCGATCCTGCAGCGGATGTGAATTCGGATGGGGCGATCACCTCGCTTGATGCACTAATGGTCTCGCAAGATGTGATAAAAGGGGTGAACGATGAATAAAATGTAACTACTCAGCATACGGCCAGCTCACAGAACCGGCTGAAGGAATAACGGTTGCGGTACCATAACAAACGACTCAAGCAACTCAATATCCTGTCGAGCAGTAGTCGCAGCTACAACTACTACTTCAACAACACAAACAGCGTTTATGACCGCGGAAGCAACGTCCGCAGCGTCACAGGGGTGCCAGGCATAAACATCATTGGAGGACATTGCATCCGCGGAATACCGGATCGAGGGTGTGGATGTGCATGTTATCGGGGATGATGCACCATCGGCAGGAGTGCATAAAGTCTAAAGTTTCGGGACTGTACCGTAGGGGGGCATGCATGAATTTTGCCATAAGACCTGCAAGTCAACAAATCTCCGAAATATACCCAACCTCGATTGCCCAGGCACCTGCTCCTGAAACACGCCCTCGGCAGTCACACCCGCTTGACCCCGCACATCTCGCGCAGCGTCGCGCCAAGCTCAGACTCCACGATATGGCTAACTCCAAGCGTCTTCGGGTGCAGATCGATCTCGACCACGACCGCATCGTGCCCCATCTCACGAAGCGGGAGCACCTGCCGCGGACCGTTGGTGATCGATATCACTTCCATCCCTGAGAGTGACTCCATCGGAATCGCATGAGGGACTCCCGATATGACCGCGAAGTCAAAGTCCTGGCATTTCTCGCTGATGATCTTTCCTGCCACAGTCCCTGCAATCGGGTACTCATCAAGCCCGCCGATCGTCTCGTGAATCTCAACACCGCGCTCGCGCAGGTCACGAAGGATGTCTACTGCATACCGTCTGATTCGCGGAAGTCCGATCTCGGTATCGAGGTTTGCGATGTTGACGATCTCTGATTCCGATCCGATCTGCTCTGCGCATTCGGAGACTGCGAGAAGGACGTCGGCAAACATGTATGCAGTCTCCTTCTTTGCGTTTAAGATGTTGACGCAGTTTTTCCCGTCTTTTAGCAGTTCCATGATCCGCTCTGCGACCTTGTACTTGAGATCGCCCCTCGATGGCTCGAGATACTCCTTGCTCGCTGCCCCGTGCTCCTGTTCAAGCCGGGTCGCCTCATGCAATAGCCCGGTCTGCCGTTCAAGCTCTGCGTCATCGATGATCCCTACGTCCCGTGCAGCTTCGAGGGTCATGATCACTCCATGGGTGTTCTCATGGTAACCAGCATGTACCTCGACCGCGATAACAGGAATATCGGTATCCACATCCTCGACCGCCTGCTTGAGGTCCTCGCCTATGATCATGCTGGTGCAGGTTCCAACAATCCCGATACGCTCCGGATGCCAGAGGTCGATGACCCTTTCAAGAAGCGATGCGAGCAGTTCGCGCCCACCAAAGACAAAGTCGGTCTCGTCCATCGCTGTTGTGACAACCCGCAGATCGTCTTCTTCGAGCAGACGGGCGTGTTTGAATGAGCAGCCCGGAGGTCCGTGCAGGATTGCGACGTCGGCATCCAGATCGCGCAGCGTGTAAAGAGCAGCTACGATCGCGCTCGGACGCGGGTGCATTATCTTAATGTCGTCCATTGTGGTATTTTTAGATACGACTGGTATTAATATTTGTTATTCAGAGGGGGGTCAATTCATCTGGTACTCTGGTTCATTTCAATGGAGAATTTGAGAACAAATTGTGGGAACGGGGATAGTTCAATGATCTGAAGCATTTCCAGAGGATCTCGAGATCGATGTGGATAAACTTCGTGAGGGCAGCAACTGGGTCAACCGGATCTATGAATCCTTTTACCAATGATGTAAGCGATCACCAGGGATATTCCAGCCGCTGTTGTTAACAAACCCGAAATTCTCAATCCACTCACCATGCCCGGTTCTGTGAAGTACGATCCAAACAGCAGCGCCGCCCCCAGTAAAGAAAAGAACAATCCGGTAATTAATTTGTGTTCAGGTTTATCTCGCTTCTCTTCTGGCTTCCATAGTCCCCGGTCTATCAGGTCGAGCTTCTTCTTGTGTTCCAAATAAGACACGAATGCGTAACACGCAATCACCGCGAGTATCAATAATACCAAGTCGGTCATATCACATATCAACATTGAAAGACCTATTTAAAGTTTCTTTCTTCATAATTTTACATACGAAAAGGTTATTAAGTACTTGTTTCTGTAACATACATCTGATGATGTCAAAAATAACATCGACAATTATCATAATTTCTATGGTATCGGTAATACTTACAACTCCTGTAGCAGCATATCAGACAAGTGTCAGCGTCAATGCTCCCGAGAGCGTGGATAGTGACTTCAGTGTCGTAATAGAGATTGAAAATGCCGTCGATCTTGATTCAGGGCAGTTTGATCTCCATTTTGATCCGGACGCTGTGAACGTTACAGGCGTCGATGATGGTGATATCGGTGGAACTGTCATACCGATAGATAACTGGGCGGTCGACCGAGGTAAACTCAGGGTGCTCTTCAATCTTCCGGGCATCGATGGAGTCTCCGGGTCCGGATCGCTTGCAACGATACGGTTTGAGACGGTAGTACCCGGAGATTGCGCCATGGAAATATCTGATGGATTGCTCGTCGATACCATGGCAGAGTTGATACCTGCAAGCTGGAACGGTGTCGAAAGTGCGGTGTCTAAGACTGAGACATCGATCCCGGCAGATGCGACCGAGTCCGAAACCCCCGGATTTGGCGCGATATCTGCGATAGGTTTGCTTGCGGCAGCGTATCTCGTGTTCAGGAGAGAATGATAAAGGACGTATAACAATGAAAACAATATACATAGTCTACTGCGCGCTGATTGCTCTTGCAGCGTTCAGCACGCCAGCATCGGCTGAGATAGTCGGCGATGCGAACAACGATGGCAGAATTACCACAGCAGACTCACTGCTCGCGCTTCAGATGTCAGTCTGGAGTATAGCCCCGGATCCGGAGAGCGCGGATGTGAACGATGATGGTAAGGTCAACTCACTCGACGCGCTCATGATACTGACGATGGCGCAGAAGACGCAGGTCAGTGTCAATGCCCCGGAAGTTGTGTCTGGAACATTCAATGCCGCGGTAGATATCTACAATGTCGCCGATCTCGATTCAGGACAGTTCGATCTCTCGTTTAATTCGAGCGTTGTGAATGTGACTGGCGTCGATTCAGGAAATATAGGTGGTACAACGGTGCCAATATCTGACTGGCGGTTCATGGATGC
>DAOUXE010000262.1 GCA_030666765.1 Methanosarcinales archaeon | reverse complement strand
GTATCCACTCCAAAAAGGAGGGTAAGAGGTATGCGGGCGTCAATTTACCCAAATCTTGTGTTATGGTCTGCTTTTATTTCTAAAGATCATCTGTTATCAATTTAGTAGCATTTTGCTATACTTTTAAGATTTAAATTAACACTTATTACATAATTTAAAACATTGTTTATATAAATCCGTAACAACAAGTTATTGATTTGTATACCATACCCTCATTTACCCTCTAATTTTGAGGGGATACGACACGGTAGCGTTTGCGATTGAAAGTATCAAGCGATGGTGGAATTCTATGGGCCAGACAGTATATCCGGGGGCGGAAAAACTTTTGATTACCGCCGATAGCGGCGGAAGTAATGGGTACCGGATTAGATTATGGAAAATAGAACTGCAAAAACTTGCGGATGAAAACAGACTTGAAATATCAGTATGCCACTTTCCACCGGGAACAAGCAAATGAAATAAGATTGAGCATAGGTTATTCGCTTTCATCACCCAAAACTGGAGGGGTAAACCTCTCGTAAGCCATGAAGTTATCGTGAATCACATATCTGCAACGACCGCAAGAAAATGCTTACAAGTTGAATGCCAAATGGATAGAAACGCATATCCCAAAGGAATTAAGACACCTGATGAGATGATGGAACAGATTAACATTATTCGGAGTGATTTTCATGGCGAATGGAATTATACTATCATTCCAAGAGTCGTATCAGATTGTTTATGTTAATCTTTTGCGGACGCTTACTTCATACACTGGTTCTTGCCCGGCACCCTTCAATTCGACGCGCTTCACCTCAAACGTCTCAGGCAACAGCCACCCGAATCACGCACATCTTCTCCTGAATAGGTACACAGCAGCAACCATGGTTAGCACCCAGTACCCTCCCGGGCTGGCAGCCTCGACAGCACCTTCGCCCGGAACCTCACTCATCCCACCAGTTCTCGGTTCTAAAGTCCGGTTGTCCTGACATGCGAAGAACCGCGCGGTTCTCGCAACCATCTTTGCATACCCATAATCAACTATCCGGTCAGTATCGGACGTCGCGAGTACTTCTGCATGCTCATAAGCGCTCGTGGCGAGAATCGGCTCTGCCCCACCATCTCTTGCAGCGAGGATGGCCGACATCGCATCCCTCCCGCTCTTGTTCACCTTCTCATCGATATCAGTGCTGCCTACACCTACAAGCTCGATCGCGGTTCCCGCCATCACCATCGCATGCAGCGAATCGTAGATCGCACCGGCATAGTATCCCGTACGAAGTTCCCTTCTGGCGCGGGATAGGTCGCCTGTCGCATCCGAGATCCACGATCGACTCTTTCCCGACTCACCGATCAGCATCTCGGCATAAGCGAGTATCGACGTGGATTGGCTGTAGTATCTTCCTGCACGATCCTTGAGCAGATCCTCCGGAATATCCGCACCTCCGCCGATGCGTGAAAGCGTTGCCCACCACTTCGCGGACCGTGCCCGTTCCATCGCAAACGCAAGCAAGTAGATCGTATCGTCCGCGCTCTCTGCATGGCTTGCCCAGTCCAATCGCTCTTTCGCTATTGTAAGTCTCGATTCTGCCGCACCTACCCCCTCTAAAACCCCATTTTCCAATCTCGCTTTTGAAACGGCAATCTCTGCATCTGCTATCTCGTCCTCTACGCAGACTGTAAGATTAGAGAGATACCCGTCCTTGTCAGGAGAATCAAGATACTGGGAGTACCATCCGATACGACGCAGCTTGATCATCGTACTGAAACTCCGGCTCATGGATGCATAGTAGTTTCCCATGTCGTAATCGTTCTGTGAATCCTCAATCACCTGAATCTGGCTATCAAGCGCATTCTTAAGTCCTTGGCCCACGATTACACCGGTCTCATTATACTGCGCTCTCGTCTCGTCCAGCAATGTAAGAGCAAGCGGCTGCATCGCATCCAAGTATTCTCGGGTCTGTACTTCGCCGGTCAGTACTATCACCGGGATATCGTTACCCGTGTATGTGTAAATCGCGTCTCTTATGTCGTATATCTCCCTGACCTCGACTCCTTGCGCCGATCCGAGTTCTATAACATCTGTAGTGACCAGTTCATCGCGGATCGTGACAAGAGGATCATCTTGTTCTATGACCTGCACGATCTCCGTAAGATTTCCCTGTCCCGGTGGTATCAGAAATGTGTGTGCGCCGTGTCTTATGGATACGTTTAATTTTGCAGGTATTCCTCCGACCGCACCGATCGATCCGTCCGGGTTGATCATGCCAGTCATAATGACACCAGGGTCAACAGTCCAGTTCTCAAGCGCTGCAACAGTGGCGACGGTCATTGCCGCGCCTGCCGAGGGTCCGCCGATCACTGGTGAGTCTGCGCGTATCACATAGAAGAAGTCGTGGGATTCTGGATCGGTGCCCGTGATGTCGCATGCCACCATCGATGATAACCTGGCGGACCCCTGCATATCAACCTGCGCAAACGGCTCGGTATCGACGAAGACGTGTCCGGTACCGTCTTCCACCCAGACCGTCAGATTCGTGAGCACGCCGATCTCTTCGCTTGAATATACCGCGGGAAGCATGACCGACACCGGCGCAGCCGATGTGCAGGGGATGCACGACATGAGGATTGGAAGTATCGGAAGTATCAGGATCAGGTGCTTCTTTTTCATCAGGAGTTTATCCATTGCTGCCGATATAAAGATGGTGGCTTTTGGGGCTGCCCTTTTGCGTGGTGTTTGGATCAGAGATCGCGGATTACACGAATTTGTAAATCCTGGAAATGATGAAGTTACGAATAGATACTGCGTATGTGTTTAGCTGAGGTGGAAAAACCACGAGATTACACGAGATTAACACAGAAATCTTGTGGAAATCAGTGTAATCTCGTGGTTAGCTAAACATGT
>DAOUXE010000106.1 GCA_030666765.1 Methanosarcinales archaeon | reverse complement strand
TACTTTCGCTCCAGTACTAAAATAGAACAAAAATGGGACCGATTCAGTTTGGAGTACACACATCTTTTCATCACCCTACATCGAGCCTGCATTTGGGTAGGTTATTTATTGGGGCTTGCCCTTTTAACGATTCCGGATACGTCTGCAACGGTGGTGCGTGGTCGAATTTGCAGAGATGAGTTGCGGGGTGATGGAGTGGTTGGTTGGCTAATACTGTCCCAAAGCCCATTCGTCCGCAAGAGTTATGTATTGCCGAACATAGCACACAACCAGATTACTCACGTCGGAGAATAATACCATGAAACTACCTGTGGTCGAACTGCCAGACATTCAGGCAACCCGTCCTGCAATCCCGATTAACTTGACGCGCGTCGGTGTGACCGATGTCAAGAAATTGATCGAGATTGCGCGTGAGGGTAAACGCCCGATCGTGCTCATCGCACGGTTCAACATCTTTGTGGACCTACCGCCTGACAGGAAGGGCGCGAACCTTTCAAGGAACTTCGAGACGATCGATGAGGTTCTGGAGGAAGCGGTCGAGGCGCCAGTGTATGAGATAGAGGAGCTTTGCGGAGTTGTCGCACGCCGCCTCCTGACCAAGCACGAGTACGCGTCCCGCTCCGAGGTGCAGATGAACAGCGAGTATGTGATCAAGCGGACGACTCCCGTGACTGAGATGCACTGCCAGGCTGTGACTAACATCTTCGCAGAGGCGGTCGCCACACGATGCGGCAGCGATGGTGCTATCACGGTTCGGAAACTCGTTGGTGCAGAGGTTCTCGGGATGACTGCATGTCCCTGTGCGCAGGAGATTATGCACGACCGCGCCAGTCAGGAGTTGCGCGATCTCGCGGTTCCCGATGCCACGATTGCGCAGTTCTTAAACAGGGTTCCGATGGCAACCCACAACCAGCGCGGACGCGGAACCATCTCCATCGAGGTGTATGACGGATATGACGTCTCGATTGAGAAACTGATCGACATCACCGAGAACTCGATGAGTTCTAAGATATTCGAACTGCTCAAGCGATCTGACGAGGCGTCGGTGGTCGATACAGCACACCGGAACCCGAAGTTTGTTGAGGACTGTGTCCGGACGATGGCCCATTTGATCGTGAAGGAATTTTCGCATCTGCCAGACGACTCCATGATCTCGATCAAGCAGATTAATGAGGAGAGCATCCACCAGCACAATGCCTGTGCCGAGCGGTGCGCCACACTCGGAGAACTGCGTACAGAGTTGGCTGGAGTGATGCCGTTCCTGGATCAGAGCAACTAAATCTCACTATCTGCTGTTTGGGCTGAGCCATGACTACAGCGTCATGGCGACAGCGGCGGCGTCAGGAGTCCCGCGGTCTCAGGAAGACCGAACATCCGGTTCATATTCTGGACTGCCTGCCCTGACGCGCCTTTCACGAGATTGTCGATCGCGGAGACCGCGACAACGCGTCGCCCCCCACACGCAATCCCGATGTCACAGAAGTTCGAGCCGCGCACATCCGAGAGAGTGGGGATTTTGTCCCGCACCCGTACAAACGGTTTATCTTTGTAGAACTCAGTGTACAGTCCCAGTGCCGTATCATAATCCTGCTCCCTGTTCAAGATAAGGTGCGCTGTCGTTAGAATCCCGCGAATAGCAGGAACGACATGTGGTGTGAGATAAATATTATTAAGTGAGCGATCCAGCCGGTTCAACTCCTGAACGATCTCCGGTAGATGCCTGTGCGCGGTGATATTGTAAGCACGGACGTTCTCTGCGATATTCGGGTAATGTGATGTGGTTGATGGATCCACACCTGCCCCGGATACCCCGGATTTGGAATCAAATATCGCATACTCAATCGATCCTTCGCTTGCAAGCGGTGCTGCCGAAAGTATCGCACCTGTTGGATAGCAGCCCGGATTTGCGACGAGATTGGCTTCTGCAACCTCCGGGTGCAGTTCGGGAAGACCAAAGACCGCACCCCCATCTCTTGGATCGGTATGCTGACGCTTGTACGTATCTTCGAAGACCTGCTGCGGCAGCCTGTAATCCGCGCTCAGGTCGATGACACACGTACCTCCTGCAAGGAGTTCCGGAACGATATTCATCGCGGCACCGTGCGGTACCGCTGTGAACACGACTTCGCATGCAGAAGCAATCGATGGGTCGGGTGTTGCAAAATCCAGATCGGTTAGCCCTGTGAGATGCCTGTGAACGTCTGTCACAGGAATGCCTGCAAGCCGTCTTGATGTCACGGTTCTGATCCGTACTTTCGGGTGCTGCAGGAGCAGTCTGATCAGTTCCCCGCCTGTATATCCTGAGCCGCCGATGATTCCAATATCGATCATGGGTACTTTAGTGGATAACAGATCAAAAAGATTTTTCGGTGGCGCGGGGTTTTCGAGTTGCTCGGGCGACCCCCGCGATTCCAATTATGCACCCACCGCTCAAACTGCTGTGATCACCCACTCGAATTTTTCGGCTCTTTGAACACTGTTCGAAAATCCAGTGATAGCCGAACATTATATATTAATAAGCACGTCCATGCGCATTATATGACATGCATTCCGGGTTATCTGTTGGATGTAACTGTAACGAACAAGCTTGGGGAAGCTCCGGTTAGGATATGAGTAGTGCGAGTAAGGTGTATATATGTTCGGTTAAGCACCCATGATGTCCACTCGTGAGCTTAACATCCTCCGAACTAGTACACGACGGCGGAAATCCTTCGGTGGATAGGTTCGCAGTAATTCATTGAATTGCCTCCCAGATGTGTAGTAAAAATGGTGTTTTTTCTAATTTCTCCCGCATTTTGGGTTGATCTCAACGGTCAGTAGCTGCCGAAGGACTTACGCCCACCTCCTAACTATCATTACCCAAGCGTACTTACTTGAGTATTGTGGGGGCGTCCACATATAAAACCATGAGATTACACGAGATTGCATGCCGCGTGGATCATTCCCCCATGATCTGCACGATCAACTTCCGGTCCCTTGGGCGGTTGTCGAGATCGATGAAGATGATCTGCTGCCACGTCCCGAGTTGCATCCTGTCACCGGAAAACGGCACAGAGAGGCTAGGACCTAGCAGCGCTGCCCGCACATGGGAGTGCCCGTTGCCATCACCCCACTTCAGGTTGTGCGCATATTGGGTGTTCTGCGGCGCAATCCGCTCAAGCATGTCCTTGAGATCAGAGATCAGACCGGATTCGTACTCGATCGTTGTCACCGCACCAGTAGCTCCGGGCACGAATATCGTGGCGATTCCTCTGGAGAGTCCTGATTTTAAGAGTGCGTCGGAGACGTCATCAGTTATGTCGATTACATCTGCATTCCCGCCTGTTGGGAAGCTTAAGTAATGGGTGCTGACAGCCACCGTTATTCTCCAAAATCAGCCAGTTTGAATCCTGCTGCACTGATTGCGAGGATGAATAGTAGTAGCGCTGCCAGAAAACCAAACCCTCCTGCGTTGATGCTGTTGAATACAGCGCACATCAGGATAAAGAAGAGCACCGCGCCTATCGATGCTGTGATCTCAAATGTCGATTTATTCATCGATGCCAGTATCGGCACGAGGGGTTAAAAGATTAACTTATAGTCTACAAACCAACCCGTCCGCCACATTTTAATATCTTTCACCCGATGATATTACTATGCCGGAGCGAGACGACTACCTTGATCGGTACACGAGTGTGAGGAACATCGTTGTGAAACGCTGCCGGTCAAGTACAAGATTATGCGGCTCTTAAAGCGGATATTTGAGTCATAAGGGGGGTGGTCACCGCGCATTCAGGAAATCAACCGCGCAATCAAGATCAAGTCTTCTGATGCCCAATTGTTCGATACAGGAATTTGCATTCTGGAAATGCCACTCATACGCGATCAGAATCTTATCCCTCTCTTTTATCTTCTCTGCTGCTTTCACATAAACTATATCCTTCTCCGTAAACTTCTTTTGCTTTATGAGATCAGAGAAGCATCTGTTCACAGTACCACTCTCTCGATTTTGACCTTTTTACCGAATCCGGATCTGGATACCATGAGCGTATACCACTCCTGAAGCATTTTTCTATGTTTTCTACAGCCAGGATGCCTGAATAGTGGTCTATATTCGTTTGATATCTCCGTACAAAAAATTACAGTCAGACCTCTCTTTCGCACAATGTCAAGGATATCTCTTGCGCTGTCTTTATCGCGACAGACATCACCCAGAACATTGGCATCGATCACAAGCCGGGTCAAAAAGATCATTCCCCTGGTGACATAAGTTCTGCCATCTCCATCGCCTCTTCAAAGCTCTCTTCGAAGAAGTCATCCGGGAAGTTTTCGAATTGACCGTTTTTGTTGATGGTTATCGTCTTAATTTCGGTCCCACTTTCTGTAGGGTCAAAGTAATAGATTACCACGTCCATGTGATCGATCTTCTTTTGAAGAATGTTTTTACACACTCGCCGAATTAATAAATCACAATGCGTCTCTACAATGAGCTTTTTCTCATTAAATTTTACTATATCGACCAGAAGATCACCCATCGTACCTTGTGCCCGCGGATGAAGATGTATTTCTGGTTCTTCGATCATTAATAGAGCGTTTTTTGGGGCATTAAAACCCTCTACGATTATAGGGAGGATCTGGCTTGCCCCAAACCCAACATCGACCAGATTAACCTCTGTTTTAGTATTGGGGTCAATCAGCATTATTTTATAAGTATTGGTAGACCCTCCGGTTTTTCCGCTCAGTTCTTCCAGATCAAAGTCCAGAGAAATATCAAAGTTCTTCAGCCACTCTCTAACTTTCTCTCGGATCCCTTTCTCCAGAAGTAGGATATTAACTGATCCCTCCCCCCACTTCCCAACCTCCTGAGGGGATGCACCTGTAGCTGTGTATATTCTCTCTGGTTCATCCCTGTTTGGACCAATATGATGGATATTATTAAAAATAACTTCTACCAAGTTACCAGCTAGCATGTTTGCGAATAAAAATGAGGGGTGTGCCCGTAGATAGTCAAAGTACTTACTGGGATCTTTGTATTTCTTAAAGCGAATCCCATAAAATTTTGATAATTCTATGGGTTGTTCACCGAAGTCTTCTTCATCGTCCGCAGTGATAAAATGTCCACCACCTTTCCCTTTTTTTCTTATTGAGAAATTAATGCTTTTTTTGGCTATTTTTCCCTTCTCTTTCTGTGGCAGGGGTACATTCTCACCATCAAAATCAAGCGACTTCAGGTAGATTGCTCCTTGATTATTACCACTTCTATATACGGAAAAAACTATTCCCCATCTATTTTCATCAGCTTCAAAACCTATAAATATCTCCTTTCTTTCATCGTGCCCGAAGATCACATCCCGGTAGGAGCCGAGATTGACGTAATCATCATCTAAAATCAGAGGCGTG
>DAOUXE010000188.1 GCA_030666765.1 Methanosarcinales archaeon | reverse complement strand
TGTAATCTCGTGGTTTTATATGCTAATATTCACACAATTTTGGGTAAGCACTAGCAAAGTTATCCGATAACGCTCCACATCCATGACATGCGTACAATTCGCTTATTCGTGCCATCCGGATCCTTTTGCTGATTTTATCACGGATGGATAGATGGGCGGATGATACGAATTGTAACAGGTTATTTTTCGGTGGCCCCTTAGACATTCGCGGGTTTGCGACGCGTGACCGAAATCGCTAATGCTTTTGGCATCGGTGCGATAACCAAGGTAACCCAGACAACCCAAAGTGGTCGTAACCGCAATTACCAGCCTATTTCACGCTCTTGGTGATCTCCCGGATCACATTGTCTTGCGTAACTCCGGTCCGCTCTGCCTCGAACGACAGGATAACCCTGTGCCGCAGGACCGGACATGCCATCGCATGGAGGTCCTCTTTGGATACGTAGTTGCGTCCATGAATCAGCGCTCTCGCCTTCGCTGTCAATATAAGCGCGATCGATGCACGCGGGGATGCGCCATATTCGAGGTTCTCCCACTTCCTGGTTGCAGTCACGATGTTGATCGCATGTGCCGTTAATTCTTCAGAGATCGGAACCTCTCTGGTCAGGTGCTGAAGCATAATGAGCTCCTCCCCGCCGATGACGCGGTTCACAGTCGGTTCGGATACTGAGGTGTACCGATCCACGATGATGCGCTCCTCATCAAAAGACGGATAATCCATCAGTATCTTCATCAGAAATCTATCGAGCTGGGCTTCAGGCAGCGGAAACGTCCCTTCCATCTCGATCGGATTCTGGGTTGCAAGAATGAAGAACGGGGCATCCAGTTTGTATGTCTCGTTTCCGGCGGTGATCTGCTTCTCCTGCATCGACTCGAGAAACGCGCTCTGGGTCTTTGGAGATGCACGATTGATCTCGTCCGCAAGCACAATGTTTGAGAAGACCGGACCACGTTCGAATCGGAACTGCTTCTCTCCAGCGTGCTCCTCAACGATCATGGTACCGGTGATATCAGATGGCATCAGGTCAGGCGTGCACTGGATCCGGTTGAATGAGAGATCCATTGCCTTTGACAGGGTGTTTATCATGAGCGTCTTTCCAAGACCCGGATAACTCTCGATAAGCGCATGTCCGTTTGAGAGCATCGATATCAGCAGGTGTTCCAGAGCGTCCTTCTGACCGACGATGACCTTGCCAACCTCACCCACTATCGAGTTGATGATACTTTCGGTGTTGTGGTACATCTCGGAGAGATCGGTTTGAGATGGTTCTTCCATGCAGATACTTGTTGACCTGTATTGATATAAATAAGACGCATGGTAGGGGCGGGATAACTCGTCCACACCCCACCACACTTACACCTGCTTCGTCATCGCAATCTCATCGCAATCAGGAAACTTCGGGCATTTGATGCAGCCGCTCCACACCTTGTGTGGAAGCGTTCCCTTGTCCACCTCAACAAACTCGTGCCTCCGGAAGTAGCCAGGCACGCGGGTAAGTGTGAAGATCGTGTCGATTCCAAGACCTGCTGCCTCACCCATCGATGCATGTAGCAGTTGCGTCCCGATCCCATGATGGTGCGCATCCTGCCTCACAGCAAAGGACATAATCTCTGCAAGACCGCCCCAGCATACGTGGAGGGCAGAGCAGCCGAGCAGTTGGTCGCTGCTTACACACACCGTGAAATCCCGAACATTGTCATATAATTCGGAAAGCGATCTCGGAAGCATTACTCCACCCTCAGCGTACCCGTTGATCAGTTCCTGCATCTGCGGGACATCCTGCACCACTGCCTTCCGAATCAAATACTCCATAAGATTCTCCTCCTGACCACTTATCACATCGCCCATCAACATCACATCACTCACTCACTTGCGCACCCGTCTTGCGATACCGAGGATCATCACAAAGACACATGCAAATACAATGATACTCAGCAGATACCGAAAGTACGGTGATTCTACGAGTTGGCGGTTCCACTTGCCATCGCCATCATCCTCATTACCCGCGTCTACGGATTTTGGATCTTCAAACTGCGATAATCCGCTTATCTGCACCGAATCGTTGCCAGATATCCGATCCAGTTTTGCGATCAGGATGGTGCGGCGTTGCCCATCGATCTTTGTTGTATGAACGAACAGTTTGTCGTTCCCGCTAAGTTTCTCCTGTTTGACTATATCATCGCCTTTATACAGTGTAAGAACAATATTATTATTGATGATAGAGGTTACCTCGAGTTCGTATCCTGCTTTCAAAGGTTCTCGCGCGCCTTTTTTGATGCTTATGGACACTGCATCGATCAGCGAATACTCAAACGGCTTATCAGGATCAATATACTGCTCAAGTTCCATCTGAGCAGGCTCACCGCCAGTCAGGTTCATCGATATCTGCATAATATCATAATCGATACCGTCGATCTTCTTCTCAAATGTGTAATCTCCGGATATGCTGGTATTCAGGATCTCTTCGCTGCCGCCCGATATACTGATCGCTGCATCATTCTTCCTGATGTCTTCGATCGTTAGCCGATACCCCTGCTCCAGATCAAAAGCATCTCCGGTCTCGACGCTGTCCTTGAGGTAGCATATAGTAGATTCGTGCACATTTCCTGCGCAGATCGGGACGATCAGGAGTATTACAAGTGTTGCAAAGATGATGTGCGGGGTTGATCGGTTCATAGTATCAATAGTTTGAGTATCCGGTTATTATGCATTGTGGCAGCACTGGTTTTCTGCGATACCTACATAATAAACTACAGCACATCCTATACAAAACCGCCCTCGGCAGCTGGAGGGTTGCACAACGCTGCTGCGCGGCAGCCTTGACAGAGGCGGTACACGATGAATGAATACATACAGATTGTAAGCGAAGGAAGAGACCTTGGCATAGAAGAGGCAGAGCGTGCCATTACAAACATCTTTACGGATGCGACCGATGCCCAGATCGGCGCGTTCCTGATCGGGATTAAGATGAAAGGTGAATCGATCGACGAGATCGCAGGATTTGCACGCGGTATGCGCGCCGCTGCACACACCATCGCGCCGAATGTGGCAGGGACGCTTATCGATACCTGCGGCACAGGCGGCGATGTCCACAACACGATAAATGTGAGCACAGCCGCCGCAATCCCCACGGCAGCCGCAGGAATTCCTGTCGCAAAGCACGGAAACTACGCGATCACATCACAGTCCGGAAGCGCTGATGTGCTGAAAGCTCTCGGCATAAGAATCGATCTCCCACCTGAGCGGGTGAAAGAATGCATCGAGAAGGTCGGGATCGGCTTTCTTCTGGCACCGATCTTCCATCCTGCGATGAAGCGTGTCGCAGGTCCCAGACGGGAGCTTGGCGTGCGCACCGTCTTTAACATCTTAGGGCCGCTCACCAATCCGGCAGGTGCATCTGCGCAGGTGATCGGAGTCTTTGATCCCGCGCTCTGTGAGACGATTGCGAAAGTACTTGGTATTCTTGGAAGCGAACGTGCTATGGTCGTGCATGGTGATGGCATGGATGAGATCTCGAATGTCGGCGCGACAATGATCGCATCGCTCGAAGACGGCGAGGTCTCGACTTACACGGTTAAGCCAGAGGATTTCGGTATTGCGAGAGCTGTAATCGGAGATATTGCAGGCGGGACTCCGGAAGAGAATGCTTCCGATATTATATCGATATTTGAGGGGCAGGAAGGGGCGAAGCGGGATGTTGTGGTGCTTAATTCCGGTGCTGCGATCTATGTTTCAGGGATGGTGTCTGATCTGGAAGCAGGGGTTCGGAGGGCGGAAGCGGTTATTGATAGCGGCGCAGCGCTTGGCAAGCTGCGTGAGTTTGTGGAGTTTGCGGGATGAATCTGTGTCGAAGGGTGAGGCGG
>DAOUXE010000152.1 GCA_030666765.1 Methanosarcinales archaeon | reverse complement strand
GGGGTTTTAGTTCTGAGGTGGCGGCTAGCCTTTCCTCGAGGCTCTGATTTTCACCAGC
Organism: Methanosarcinales archaeon; assembly: GCA_030666765.1. GTDB lineage: Archaea > Halobacteriota > Methanosarcinia > Methanosarcinales > Methanogasteraceae > Methanogaster_A. The sequence goes on along the minus strand of DAOUXE010000152.1, from coordinate 4,514 downwards.
TGGCGAGTATGAATTTATCTCGGCGCTCCTGTGATGTAACTTCTTATCGACAAACTGGAAAATTTGGTAGTACCGACGATATCCGAGATCTCGTTTCCAAAGTTTATCACCCGCAACTGTCCTTTAACTTCTCCATGATTACAGCCGGGCAGACCCTCTGCACACCCTCCAGCCTCCCGATCTTCTCCGCGATGAACTTTCCGAGTTCCCTCCCGTCCTTAAGCCATATCTCGGTCATGATCATGTGATCCCCGGTCGACGTTGCAACAAATTTCACTTCGGGAAACTCTGTCATTTTGATCGCAACGTCGAGAAAATGCGTTGGCTCGACATCGAGACCGACAAACGAGACCGAGTTGTATCCGAGTTTCGCTGGATCGACGACTACGGTGTAGCGCTTTATAACATCACTATCCTCAAGCAATTTTACGCGCTTTCGTATCGTGGATTCGCTGACGCCGAGTTTTTCCGCAATTTCAGTAAGCGGTGTACGAGCATTCTCACGAAGTATCTCCAGTATCGACCTGTCTTTTTTGTCAATCATTTTGTATGCCACCATACTGACTTTCGTATTTCTCTTAAACATTATGTACGATTTTCGCACCATAACGTTACACATTTCGTAATACACATCACTATAACGGTAAACCATTAAAAGGTTTATACATTTAGGTGGTAACATAGTACCAAAGAATGGGACGATAAAAAAAAAGAATCATTCGAAGTGCCGGGTATCGTGGAGCTTGCTGACAATTTCCTGTCCACGATTTCTGGAAAAAGCCGAAAAGATAAGGTATTTTAGATACTGTCAGAGTGAGAGCGCATCCTCAACCGCACTTCTGATCAGGTACCCTGCCCGGTGCAGGATCGTATCCCCAAGTTCCCTGTCAACAGTCATGTCAGCGGTGCAAGGGTACGAGTGATGTGCCTCAGCAACGATATCGCGAATATCCTGCTGTGAGTTCGCAGGCGCCCCGATCAGTTTCTTCGCAACAAACCATGTCGATCCGCAAGGCGCGCTCTGCTTGACCGTGACTGCTGAAATAACCCCGTTTGCAACACTGATCTCGAGAACTGGGATTCCGATCCCAAACTCGGAAACAAATCTTCCGATGATCCCTTCTTCCCGGTTAAGCGAGCAGAACGGCTTTGGGAATGCGGATTCGATTCCCGCTGCGCTGCACCTCTCCCCCACCTGTTTCGCAAGCCCCAAAGATGCTTCTCTTGACTGCTCAACCGGAACGATCAAACCTTTGATTCTGGCCTCATTCAGTCGCGGGGACAGTTCCATCAGTATGTCGGGATGAATCTCTGTTGCGATCATGATATCCGCTGATGGAAGCGCCGGGATGTAGGGGGCAGGGTCATCTATGAAATCGGGTAGCGTCTCTGGTGCGGGGAATCTGATCGTACCGATGATACTTTCTGCGTAGCAATATCTCTCATACTTACAGTGTGTGCAGAGCGGATCACATGATTTGCAGAATTCTGAGTCGTTTACAAGGTTTCGTATCACTCGTTCCCCGAAGTTTCCTCCATACAGGATCAGTAATTTCATTGGCTTGTGAAGTGTTGAAGACGTAATGCCAGTATGTCAGGCGATTTGACCTGCGAGATCGACCGAAAGCGGTTTTTGTCCTTTGAGTGCACTCACCTTCAAGATGGAAAAACCAATGATGCTTCCACTTTCATCGACTTTTTTTATCACTGCATCGTTCTGGGTCTCCTTGAAGTACCCGGCTTTCCGATCAAAGATAACTTCAAGGTAATCTCCTTCTTTATCGTACCATATTTTCATTTCTTTTTCCGTAGTGTTCTACCTCTTTTAATCCGTCCGTGAAATATGCGGTTATGATGAACAGATTGCTAACCGATGCTTTAATTGCGACACACAAATACCTGTCGGTGATGGATGTGGTGCTGTAATCTTGATCCTGCAATCGCGTCGTGACCGGACATCCTGTGCTTCTCAACCTGCCCAACCATCGGACCGGTTTTTAATAGGGATTTTCTGATGGCGCTTCCATATTCCTTGCCAGCACATATTCTGAAGGACAACATGTTTTTAAAAATAGAGAAATAGAGAAATTTAAAAACAATCCTCTATTTACATCTTTCTCTCAAATGCAACCCAGGTCTCTGTTGTTGCGACATCCCTACTCTGATGGAGGAAATCTTCTATCACAGCCGGATCATCTGCCTCGTAAATCCATACAGCATCATACCTGCCCAGCGTGTGATATGCTTTTAAGAACTTGACGCCTTTTGGCGGCTCATTAAGCATCCGGTCACCGAATTCTTTTGCGCTTTTCACCATGCCCGAATTGACGTTTACGCATGTTATGAACAACATCTTCTTTTCACCTCCTTTTCTTCTGGGTACTTATAAAAGCGCCCCTCCTCGGCACTCATTGATGTACGTGTCATGACACCCGAGAGGGTAAACCCCATGCATCTCGGATTTTTTAAATCATGGCTTTCCAATCAACATGTGTATCGCTTGTATTTAAACCTCACCACTCCATAAATGTCGTGTGCCTGAGATTAAGCGCGAGAGGCTGCAGGATGCAAGCGGATCGCATGATTTGCAGAATCCGAAAATTGCTTGCAAAGTTTCGCACCACTCGTTTCCAGAAGTTTACTCCGTACAGGATTTGCAGTTTCATTGAGCTCGAATTCACGGCAGCATATACCCGCTGCGCACCTTCCAGTTATCCATGATCACAGTCGGCGACACGCTTTGCACGCCGTCCAGTTTCTTGACCTTCTCAGTGATGAATGTCCTGAGTGCCCCCCCATCCGTAAGCCACACTTCGGTCATGATCATGTGATCTCCTGCCGAGGTTGCAACGAATTTCACCTCTGAAAACTCGCTCAAACGTAGTGCAACATCGAGGAGATGCGAGGGCTCGACATCGATTCCGACGAGGGCAACTGAGTTGTACCCGAGCTTTGCCGGATCGGTTACGACCGTGTACTGTTTGATGACCCCACCTTCCTCAAGCGCACGCACATGATTTCGTATCGTGGATTCGGCAACATTGAGTCGGGCAGCAATCTCGGTGTGTGGTGTGCGTGCGTTCTCGCGAAGTATGTCTATTATCAACAGGTCTTTTTCGTCAATCATTGTGGTATTACCATATCGATTTTCGTACTTTTGCCAGGATTTGTGGACGATTTCCGCACCATAATGTTATATACTCGCAATACATATCACTATGACTGTAGGCTATTAAAGGTTTACGCAATCGTCGGAGGTAGCAATTCATGGATAACGAATGGAAGGACAACAAGGAATCGTATGAAATGCTGGATGGCAGAGGACTCGCAGGCAACTTCCTGTCAGCGGTCATTGCAAAAGCCGAAAAAGTTGCTGCGGGCAGTGGAATCTGTGTGATTCAGAGTTTCGATCCGATTCCGCTCTATTCCACTCTGGCAGACCTCGGATTTGAGCATCTCGTAGAGAAGATCTCGGATAAAGAATACCGGGCGTATTTTCACCGGAAAGATGTAAAAGAAGCATCAGGCAGCATGACGATGCCGCTGCATCCGGCAGCTCTTGCCAATATAGGCAAAACCGACAAAACACTCGGCAAGATTGTGTCACAGTTCTGGCAGCTCGTCTGGAAGAAGGAAGACCCTGCTATCGACTTGAAAACCACGTACCTGCTCTCGCTCGCAAATGGTGTTGGCGCGGGTCGCCTTCGTCAGGCGACGCGGGAACTTGTGAAGGCGTACTACGCGGGCGTTACTGTTTCCGAACTTGACGAACTATTCACACTCCTTGTCTGGAACCAGGGCGTCGGCAACTTCGCGTCAGAGATCAGCCCATCACCGCTCTTTGCAGCATATCAGTTGATAAAGAGGCTTGAGCACGAGGGAATGGGCAGGGGCGAGGTGCTGGCGGAACTTGTCAGGAAGTTCGGCGAGGAGAACCCTGACGTGAGCGTGCTCGAACAGAAGAGATGATCGGGATCAATGGATCAACGGACTGATAGATTAACGGATTAATGAGATTATGGAGGCTAAAAACATGAAACAACACTTTGCATCGGTGGCTATGACGCCACTGGTGCTTCTGACGCTCCTGATCCTTACTTGTACGGGATTTGCAGCAGCATCAGACTGTATAGACTGCCACAGCGAAATCACCCCTAAGATTGTCGAGGATTTCAAGAGCGGTGCGATGGGTGATGATTTCGATTGCGCAAGATGCCATGGATCCGCACACAACTCGGCTGATAACGTGAATCTGGTAAAGATGCCGACACACGAAACGTGCGGTGCGTGCCATGCGGAGCAGGATTCCCAGTACATGGGCGGAAAGCACAGCCTCGCGTGGACTGCGTTTCAGGTGATGCCGACGACGAAAGACCAGCCAAAAGAGCTGATGGAGGGTCAGAAGGGCTGCGGAGGCTGCCACAAAATGGGAGCGAAGGATGAGACCGGATGGGATGAGTACCACTACGGCGTGGTGGGCTGTGACAACTGCCATACGAGGCACAGTTTCTCAG
>DAOUXE010000149.1 GCA_030666765.1 Methanosarcinales archaeon | reverse complement strand
TTTAGTGTAGCGGTTTCATTAGTCCGATTATTAACCCCACACATCAGTCCAATTCTTTCACGGTGCAAGAAAAACCAGTAGCAACCGGTTCAATCTACTTGGGAATATACTTTCGTTCCAGTACTAAAATGAAACAAAGATGGGACCGATTCAGTCTGGGGTACACACATCTTTTCATCACCCTACCAAAGACCCGAGACTCGGGTCAGCACGGCTCGATCGTGGACGGCGGCTTGGATGAGATTGCATAAGCCACCCACGTCACGCCACTGATCTCATTTGTGATTCTGCTGCTGATCTTCTCCAATAGATCATACGGAAGCCTGACAAAGTCCGCGGTCATCGCTTCTACCGATTCCACCGCCCTAATAGTCACGATGTTCCCGAGCGACCGCTCATCCCCGAGAACACCTGTTGCAAGATCGTCTCCGACTATTGCAAACGCCTGCCATGTTTTATCATAAAGCCCCCAATTTTTCAGTTCTTCTTCGACGATTGCGCCCCCGTCGCGGCAGATTCTGAGTTTATCAGGTGTAACCTCCCCGATGATCCTTGCTGCAAGACCCGGACCCGGGAATGGGTGGCGTTTGACGATGTCGTCTGGTAGTTCGAGTTTTTTTGCGACGGAACGCACCTCGTCCTTGTAGAGATCACGTATTGGCTCAATTAACCGCAGTTTCATCTCAGGAGGCAGCGCTCCGACATTGTGATGTGATTTTATGCGCGATGCAAGATCCGAGGTTGCTGCGCTCTCAACTCGGTCCGGATAGATCGTGCCCTGTGCAAGAAAATCAACATCCCCGATCCGGGCGGCAGCTTCATCAAAGACTCGGATGAATTCACTGCCTATCGCCTTTCGTTTCTCCTCGGGATCACTGATCCCGCGCAGCCGCTCCAAAAACCGATCCTGCGCATCAACAACTTCAAGATTGATCTTGAAATTATCTTTGAACGTGTGTACAATCTCTTCGGTCTCGTTCTTCCGCATGAGACCATTGTCAACATAGATGCAGGTCAGTTCATCACCGATTGCGCGGTGGAGCAGGACAGCAACGGTTGCGGAGTCGATTCCGCCGCTCAAGCCAAGAATCACCCTGCCGTTTCCTACTGTCGCTTTGATATCGTCGATCGCACTGTTGATGAACGATTCCGAACTCCAGTCGGGATCGCATCCGCATATCGAAAAGAGGAAGTTTTTGAGTATCTTCTCGCCATCTATGGTGTGCACAACCTCCGGATGGAACTGGATACCATAGATGCGCTCTTTTCTGAATGCTGCAACTGGAGATCCTGCTGTGTGCGCGATGATCCTACAATCAGCGGGCAGGCTTTCGATCAGATCCCCATGCGACATCCAGACCGTCGTTTTTTCTAAGGTTCCGTCGAAGAGATTCGATCTATCATCCACAAGTAGTTCAGTCTTCCCGTATTCCCGTATCCCGGTCTGTTTGACATCTCCACCCAGGGCACGTGCGATCAGTTGGGCTCCGTAGCAGATTCCAAGTATGGGGATTCCGAGATTGAATATTTCAGGGTCACATACCGGAGCGTTATCTGCATACACACTGGACGGCCCTCCTGACAGGATAATCGCGCTCGGATTCATATCCTTGATCGTTTCTGGCGTGGTGGTATGCGGGATCAGCTCAGCGTATACCCCAAGATTCCTGCACCGCCGCACGATCAGGTGGCTATACTGCCCGCCAAAATCCATGACTGCTACGATTTGCTTCTCCATGTCAAGACCTCTTGTTGTGCATCAATCATGAGGTCGATTGGTTAATAAATGATTCACACTATGACTCAAATACGGGCATGATCGCAATAATAGACTAATGGTATATGAAACTTGCGGGGCGTTTGCAATGCGCGGATAAGTATAGGTGGCGAGAATTATGGAAATAGAACGTGCAAAGCGATACAGAGATAAAATAAATATTATTCTGAAAAGGAATAACGAAATAAATGACTGGATAGGTGGGTATGATTCAGAAGATTTTGTCCACGATGAAAAAACGAAATTGGCAACATACAAGGCTTTTCAGGAGATAGTAGAGGCGTCAATGGACTGTATTGCCATGGCATGCAAGGATGAGAAGACTGTTCCCAAGGATGATTATACAAATATCGAATCGCTTGGAGTAATCGAGGAAGGGATGAGGTCAATATTGATTGAGGCGAACGGTCTAAGGAACCGACTTGTGCATCGGTACAATCATACCGATGATATTCTTGCATTCGAGAACATGTTGGACCTGCTGCCAGGAGTTATGGAATTTGTTGATGTGGTCGAAACATGGATAAGGAAGAAGTTAAACGAAGAGTGAAGAAGGATTTTGAGCCATTGCATGATGATGTTCTGGGCATATTGCTCTATGGCTCTCTTGCCGCAGGGGTTGATAGTGAACGTAGCGACATCGACATAAGCATTGTTGCGCCTGTAATAGATGATAAGATTGGATTTTCAAGACGGATTCTATCGAACGTACGTGATGCGCGGTATGATGTGAGAGTGTTTGAACTGATGCCGCTTTATCTCAAGGCGGAGGTGATAGAGAAAGGAGAGGTCATATACACAAAAAATATATTTAAACTTTATGAATATTTCTATTATTTCCGGAAGATCTGGGATGATCAGAAGCGCCGCCAGAAACTGAGCAAAAATGAAGTTTTGCAACTGTTTGGTTAGCGTGAAAGCCATCGATGAGCTGGAGAATACGCGATCGTTCAATTAATAAACAGTACGCAACGTAGGTTAATCATGATTGCAATAATCGACTATGGCATGGGAAATCTCCGTAGCATCCACAATGCGCTTGCGAAGGTGGATGGAAATCCGGTTATCGTATCGGATAGCAAAAGTCTTTCAGATGCGGACGCAGACGCTGTTGTTATCCCGGGAGTTGGATCGTTTGGCGACGCGATGCGCAACTTAGACCCGTTTTCAGATGGATTATTCGATCTGGTAGATTCTGGCACACCGCTCCTGGGAATCTGCATCGGGATGCAGGTGTTATTCGATAAGAGTGAAGAGAGCGATGCTGCCGGGTTCGGGATTCTTGCGGGGGATGTTATCCGCCTTCCAGGCGGGGTTAAAATCCCGCAGATGGGTTGGAACGAGCTTACAATACGTCAGGACAATCGGGACTCGGATCTGCTCGCAGGGATCAACGACGGTGATTTCTTCTATTTTGTGCATTCCTACTACTGCGTTCCGGAGGACGAGCGCGTGATCACCGCAACGACCGATTACGGCGTGGATATGGCGGCGGTTGTTGAGAAAGATAATATCCATGCGGTTCAGTTCCATCCGGAGAAATCAAGCAAAAAAGGGCTTCTGATTCTGAAGAACTTCGTGGAGATGGTCAAATGAACTTTGTGGAACTGATATTCGTTGCGGGCGTGGGTAACGTTTATGACCGGTCAGAAGCCATTCTGGTTTTGGAGGTTGACTAAAAGATGGAGATGCTATTAAAAATAGAGGAACGCGAGATTTATCCACTTGTAGAGATTGCAAAGATCGGAAGAACCGAAATAACTAAAACGATAGCTTCACTGTTGCACGGATGGATCGAAAAGAAGGTCGTCGGGATGTATGCGGATGGGAAGATATCGCTCTGGAAAGCCGCGGAGATCATGGGGGTGTCGTCGTGGGAGATGATTGACGTGCTGGCAGAAAGGGGTGCTCGAATTCAGATTGGGCGATGTACACGACCCCGTGATCATGTCAGTGTCGCGGGAATGTGAAAACTTTATAGAGGTAATCAAATGTTGGCAAAACGAATCATTCCATGCCTTGACTGCGATCTCGGAGTTGCGCAGGGCAGGGTTGTGAAAGGAGTTCAATTCAAGCAGATCAGGTACGCAGGCATCCCCTGGGAGCTTGCCGAAGAATATGATCGCCAGGGCGCAGACGAACTGATCTTCCTTGACATTACCGCCTCGCACGAGAGGCGTGAGACGATGGCAAAGGTCATCGAGAAGACCTCTGAGAACGTCTTCATGCCGCTTACGGTCGGCGGCGGCATCAGGGCACTTGCAGATGCAAGAATTGCGTTTAATTCAGGGGCGGACAAGGTCTCGGTCAACACCGCGGCACTCAAGAACCCGGATCTCATCAACGATATCGCGAAGTACTTCGGGAATCAGGCGTGCGTCCTTGCAATCGATGCCAAGCGGAGATACGGGCGCGAGCCTGGTAGGGAGATGGTGGACACACCTGATGGTGAATGCTGGTTTGAGTGCTCGTTTTATGGCGGAAGGGAGTTTACAGGCATCGATGCGATTAAGTGGGCGATAGAGGCAGAAGAGCGGGGTGCCGGAGATATCATGCTCACGAGTATGGACCGGGACGGCACAAAGGACGGATTCGACATTGAACTGACGAAGGCTATCAGCGATAGCGTGAACATCCCGGTGATCGCATCAGGCGGCTGCGGGAATCCTGAACACATCCTTGAGGTGCTCCGGGATACGAATGCGTCGGCTGCCCTTGCTGCGAGTATCTTTCACTTCGGGGAGTACACGGTTGGCGAGGTGAAGGAGTGTCTGCGAGATGGTGGAGTGCATGTCAGGTTGTAGCGAGGTTGGGTCGATGGATACTGTGGTCTATATGAATGTCGAGACGTTCAGCACATACGGAAAATACCAAAGAAGCTTTTAAGAAGGTAGTA
>DAOUXE010000244.1 GCA_030666765.1 Methanosarcinales archaeon | reverse complement strand
TCGACCTCATCCTCAAGATGCAGAGATACCGCTTCCTTTAGATTCTCTATCGCTTCATCTATTGTCCTGCCCTGTGTGAAGACGTCGATATTCAATGTTCGAGCGCAGTAATACTCACCATCAAAATAGATTTCCGCTTTTGCGATTCCGGGCATTCTTCCACGCTCCATTTAGCACATAACCCCCATATCATCTCGCGGGATACGGATGATCCGGTCGCATCACCCAATATACCGCAGGTCTTCGTCCCCCATGTTCATCGATTCCTGCATCTGCTGCATCTCCTGCAATTTCGCAACGACCTTCTCCATCTCTGCGGCGTGTTCATCGAGTGCCTGAGTGTCCACCTCGATGCCGAGCGCCTGACTGAGTACACGCAGCACCGCCTGCGAGCTCTTCGGATCGACGAGATACCCGGAGGTGATCCCCATCAGGCATGCCGCATCGATCCCTCTTGCCTCACTCATCGCAAGCATAATCCCTGAAACACCGACGATCCCGCCCCACGGCTCGTTTTCCTGAAATTCGACGCCGTATCCGGACAATTCTTCGATCAGTTCAGGATTGTTGACAGCACCGACCACGCTGTCGGCATCCTCCAGTTGATATGTAGCATAACCGCCGAGCGTGTAGATCCGGGATACTCCAAACTGTTTTGCAACATCCAGAAACGCATCGCAAAGAATGTAGTGCCCTTCGTTTGTCACGCTCTGGTAATCCCCAACCAGAATCAGCAGATCATTCCCGTCAACTGTATGGTACGCATACAACTCATTCCGGGATAGTCTGACCGTGCTATCCTCAAGCGCAATCACCTGCGGCGGCAGATGGGTGGAATAAATATCCATGACCCGTTCTGCGTGGAGTTCGTCGATCAGGTGCTCGGCAACCAGCTTGCCGACATGCCCGACGCCGGGCAGCCCCTCGATTAAGATGGGGGAGTTTAGTTCAACATCCTGCAAGACGTGGATAGTAACATCACTTGTAAATGTTAGTGCCTGATCGCCTTTTATTCTCGTTATGGTGGGGGTTGTCATTATTGATCAATCGGATTCGATTCTCGGTGCGAGGACGTACTTAACCTTACAGTCGCCACTTGTAGGTTCAAATTTGATGACTACAGGAAGATCGCGCCCAAGGTCGATCACAATCTCGCCTGCACTGCCAACACCCTTGCTGATATCAGTCAGATAGTCCAGTGAGTAGAGCGACCTGACCTCAGCAGGAGCGATACGGATCAGATCCGAGCCAGTCAAATCGAGCCTGACGTGATCGGTGTCGCCAGTCGCTTCCATAAAGAAGACGCCATCGTGCACGCCCATACTCATGTGATCGCTCACCATCTCAGCCGCCTTGATCATCCGCTTAAAGACGCTACCCGAGACCGCAATCTCCGCAGGAAGATCGAGCGCAGGCACCGATGGCGCCTTTCGCATTGTGGACGGGTCGAGCAGGGATAAGGTGTACGAAAGTCCACTCATGCTAATATCGAGTTTATGCGTATCAGGATCCAGCTCAAGTTCGACCTCCCCGCTTCTGTCCGCCATTCCAAGAATTTCAACAAATCTACTCAGGTCGATACCAATTTCGCCCTCTGTCCCCTCAAAGAGTGTGAACGCATCGTTGGATAATTCGAGTGAGACCATTGCCGCGTTTGCAGGATCGACTGCACGGGCCGACAAACCCTCCGGAGCGATCTCGAATCGTGCCTCGTCGACAACTGCGGACACCGCTTTGATCGCATCCTGCAATGTCTCTGCGCTGATGATTGCCTTAAACATGTAATTTTCCTCCGATAATATAACTGGGTGGGATTGCATCTATTATTAATCCTTGCAGAAGGTGGTCCGGGTTATCTAGTTCCGGATTTTCCGCCAGGTTGGCAGCCCCTCGCAAACACAAAAGATAATACACTTGTTGCAACCCGTATCAATAAGCATCAGTCACTCCGGACAGGAGTTGCAGGTAATACCGAGCTATGCACAGAAATAACCACGACACAGACGCACCGGACAAGCATGATCTGCATATACGAATCGTCCTTAATGAGCCACTCTACGAGGGGAACATCGGATCAACTGCTCGGGTTCTCAAGAACTTCGGGTTTTGGGATCTGGTACTTGTAAATCCCTGCCCTATCGGTTCCGAGGCGTGGATGATGGCGCAGCACGCACGGGACCTACTAAATGGTGCACGGATCTGCGAAACACTCAGTGAAGCAATGGTGGGTTCCGACCTTATCATCGGAACAACCGGGATGCGCGGGGAGACTGCCGGAAGACATGTCCGGATGCCTGCGCATTCACCAGGCAAAGTGCGCGAGAAATTAAGCGGCAGGGCAGGAACCGTGTCCATCATATTTGGGCGGGAGAATGACGGACTCACGAACGAAGAACTGAAGATCTGCGACCTCCTGTTAAGCATCCCGACCAGCGAAGAGTATGCGATCATGAATCTCTCGCACGCTGTCGCAGTGGTGCTTTATGAGCTGTGCGATCTCGAGATCGGTAGCGTCTTGCTTGCGAATCGGCGCGATCTCGATCTGTTGTATGATCACATCAAGACTGTGCTCTGCGATCTCGACTACCCCGAACATAAGAGGCAGAAGACCGTGCTGATGACGAGGCGTATACTGGGGCGGGCAGAACTGACTGCAAGGGAGGTTTACACGCTGCGCGGGATTCTAAGGCTGATCGACTATCACAACAGGTAGTCATCCGGGATTTGTGATCGATGCTCAGGAGTCCGGACTCCATAAATCAAACCATATCGTCCACTTTGGCAGGCACTGCAAGAGTTGCGACCAGTTACTTGCGGATTGTGAGTTTGTCATAGCGTTATCGCTCCTGCCGCCGCTTGCAGGATCATGAGAGCGCCCGAAGAGGTGACGCGGTTGTCGCCACTAACATCGGCGGCGGCGAGTGTCGCGGGGTCGCATGAGGCGGAACCGCCGGCTACGAGTCGGAGAGCGATTGCGGCGTCGGCAGGGGTGATCTGGTCGTCGCCGTTAAGGTCGCCAATCTGTGGTGTGTCGCTCCATGGATGCATGAGCGGGAAGCGGTCGATGCTGATGCCGCCGGGGATCGGGTGCGGAGTGTCGCCGATACCGTCTCCGTCCGGGTCGGTGCCGTTGTAGTCAGAGTAGTAGTTGCCTTCGGAGCCGGAGTCCC
>DAOUXE010000082.1 GCA_030666765.1 Methanosarcinales archaeon | reverse complement strand
TAACATAATAAGATGCCAAGTACATATACTTTATTGATTCTATCGGATTATTTTCTTAAGGTAGTGCCATTACTCTCAGTGCCATCGATTAACACATTTCCAACATCAGGGAATGCCTCTAACAACTCTTCCATGGGTGCTGATTTCCCTCGCTGGCAACACCATCGCCCTACCAAGCGCCTTCTCCAGTATCGATTCCAATTTATGAACATTTCGGTTTGCATTCGATCTGTTGAGATTGGAAAGGGTCAATTCAATGGTGAAGTGTCGATTTGACGTAGCTGCTCGATGAAACAGCTTGAATCACGGAAGAAGAGTGAGACGCGGCTCTGAGATTGTGGGGATCCGGAGGTCATGAGTTATGTAGTGCCACACTAGAGGGGATGTACATGAATTTCATTCCAAAGCCATGCCCCTCGAAAGGTTAATATGCACCCGGTAACAATATCATGAAGCACAACCACCGGATGCTCCGATAGTGTAGCTCGGCCAATCATGCGGGGCTCTCAATCCCGCGACTCGGGTTCAAATCCCGGTCGGAGCATGGTGGAAACCTTTAATATCAACAGAACATACTTACATACGAACCAAATAGGAGGAAAATATGGCAGCAGAAAAGCCACACATGAATCTGGCAGTCATCGGACATATCGATCATGGAAAATCGACACTTGTCGGGCGATTGCTGTATGAGACCGGAACCATACCAGCGCATGTCATTGAGAAGTACAAGGCAGAAGCAGAAGAGAAAGGAAAAGGATCATTCGCTTTTGCATGGGTTATGGATTCACTGAAAGAAGAGCGAGAGCGGGGTATCACGATCGACATCGCACATAAAAGGTTCGATACCGCTAAATACTACTACACTATCGTGGATTGTCCGGGTCATAGGGACTTTGTCAAGAACATGATCACCGGTGCATCTCAGGCAGATGCCGCGATTCTGACCGTAGACGCAAAGGACGGGGTAATGGAACAGACCAAGGAACACGTATTCCTGGCGACAACACTCGGAATCAACCAGCTGATCATCGCAGTCAACAAGATGGATAGTGTTGATTACAGCGAGGATCGCTATAGTGAGGTGAAGGAAGATGTCAGCAGCCTTTTAAAGATGGTCGGGTACAAGCTAGACGGCGTAAACTTTATACCAACTTCCGCGCTCTTCGGCGCAAACGTAGCCGAACATAGCAAGGATACGCCATGGTACACGGGACCGACTATTCTCGAGGGTCTTGACCTGTTCGCAGCACCTGAGAAGCCGACAGGTCTGCCACTACGTATTCCTGTGCAGGATGCATACACGATCTCCGGTATCGGAACCGTTCCTGTCGGACGTGTCGAGACCGGAACCATGAAACCTGGAGATAAGGTAGCATTCATGCCAAGCGGCGCATCAGGCGAGGTAAAATCGATCGAGATGCATCACGAGGAGATTCCGGAGGCGCTTCCTGGTGATAACATCGGATTTAATGTTCGTGGTGTCGGCAAGAAAGACGTGAGACGAGGCGACGTTGTCGGTCCTGCAAGCAATCCGCCAACGGTTGCTGATGAGTTTACAGCGCAGATCGTGGTGCTCCAGCATCCGTCTGCGATAACGGCAGGGTACACACCAGTATTCCACTGCCACACGGCACAGACCGCATGTACGTTCATGTCACTTGATAAGAAACTCGATCCGCGTACCGGGCAGGTTGCTGAGGAGAATCCCACATTCATAAAAGCAGGAGATGCGGCTATCGTCACGATCAAACCAACGAGACCTATGGTCATCGAGCCATACAAGGAGATCCCGCAACTAGGGCGATTCGCTATACGCGATATGGGATCGACCATCGCTGCTGGCATGTGCATCAGCGCCAAGAAGCGATGATCGCTTCTTCTATTTTTTTGGAGTCAAATGAGTCATAAAGCCAGGATACGGTTATCGGGCACAAATCCGGTAGAGCTGGATACTGTCTGTGGACAGGTCAGGAGTATAGCAGAGCGGACCGGTATCGAGATCGCAGGTCCGATTCCACTTCCAACTAAGAGATTGGTTGTCCCGGTTCGGAAGAGTCCGGACGGCGAGGGCACCGAGACATGGGATCACTGGGAGATGCGGGTGCACAAGCGCCTGATCGACCTTGCAGCAGATGAACGGGCGCTGCGCCAGTTGATGCGCATCAACGTCCCGAACAATGTTAACATAGAGATCGTGCTTGAGAATTGATCTTTGGTTGATTCCAGAGGTATGACACGATTATAACCACGGGATTTGCACCTCGTGGTTCTATACTTAATCTTATGCGGCAATGCCCCGCCCTGCGGGCGGTGGCATCGATGCATACTACAGACATTCTATCACAGTTTGTTTTGATCCGTCACCCGCGTTATGTTTACAGCTCCCGCGTGAACCGAAGTAATATATGACACGCGGCTCAATCAACAATCTATCCTACTAAACGAGGTTAATTCAAATGATGTTAATCGGAGAAGCACTGATCGGCGAGGCGCCTGAACTTGCACACGTCGATCTGATAATCGGAGAGAAGACAGGCCCAGTCGGGCAGGCGTTTGCGACCGGGATGACGCAACTATCAGGTGGGCACACACCACTCCTATCAGTCATCCGCCCGAACCTGCTCACGAAGCCGGCATGCCTGATCGTTCCAAAGGTCACTGTGAAAAACATGGAACAAGCAGCGCTCATCTTTGGTCCTGCGCAGGCGGCTGTTGCAAAGGCGGTTGCTGATGCTGTGGAGGACGGAATCGTTCCGGAAGAGCAGGCAGAGGAGATTGTAATCGTTGCAAGCGTCTTCATCCACCCAGGCGCGAAGGACTATAACCGGATCTACCGGTACAACTACGGCGCGACGAAGCTTGCGCTTACGCGTGCGATGGATGGATTTCCCGGAATCGAGACGGTTCTTGATGAGAAGGATCGCGGCGCACATGCAATCATGGGATTCAAAGTCTCGCGTCTGTGGGATCCGCCGTATCTGCAGGTCGCCCTCGACAATCCGGATATCGACCAGATACTGCACGTCGTGAAAACGCTTCCTGATAGCGACCACCTGATCCTCGAGGCGGGAACGCCACTTATCAAGCGGTACGGCGTGGATGTCATCACAAGACTCAGGGAAGTAAAGCCGAATGCGTTCATCGTTGCCGATCTAAAGACGCTTGATACAGGCAATCTCGAGGCACGCATGGTTGCCGATGCAACCGCTGATGCCGTCGTGATATCTGCGCTCGCACCAATCCCGACGATTGTAAATGCGATTCGAGAGGCACACAAGACGGGGATCTATGCCATCATCGACACACTGAATCTGCCGGATCCGCGGCCATTGTTGCGCGAACTTGACAAGCTTGAGGCTCTTCCCGATGTCGTCGAACTACACCGTGCGATCGATGCCGAGAAGACCGAGTACCAGTGGGGCAGCATCCCTGAAATCAAGGCACTCTCAAGTAAGATTCTGGTTGCGGTTGCCGGTGGCATCAGGGCAGATACGATACAGGATGCCAAAGGCGCAGGAGCCGATATCCTCGTGGTCGGGCGTGCGATCACGAATTCGAAGGATGTGCGGCAGGCAGCCGAGATGTTCATAGAAGGGCTATCCAAAGAGGAGATCGATCAGTTTAGGGTGATGACCGACTTCTGATTCCATTGTGCGGGCGGACAAAGTGCGAAAGCGCATAAGCACGCTCCAGATGCGTTCGCCCGCGTATCATTGTAATAGGTGTATATAAATCGACGAAACCAATCTCAATCTTATATATGCTGAAAGTACTCAGTGGATTATAAGATAGTAATGAATGAAACCGTATCAAAGTGGTGGAAGCAGGCGAATAGGGACATTCTGACTGCAAAGAATTGCATAGACTCTGGTGACTATTATGCAAATGTTTTCTTCAGCGAGCAGGCTATAGAAAAGGGACCAAAAGCGCTATATATCAGACAATTTGATGATGCACCTCCAAGAATCCATCATATTGATAAGCTTGCCTCGAATGGTAGATGCACCGCTTGAGATTATGGACGCGACCTTACGAACTGTCAGAAGATTACATGCTCTCAAGATGCCCGGATGTATCAGATGAATTACCCTTTGAACTATACAATGAAAGTACGGTAAAGATTAAGCTTGTTAGGTCAAAAGAGGTATTAGCATGGGTAAAAATACAAATGGGTGAAGACGATGATTGATAAGACGGCGATAAGAGATAAAGTGGTCAGGAGATTCTTGGCTGAAAAGATGGATATTATCGTATCAAAGTTCAATTCGGAGAAGTTGACACTCTTTGGTTCGCATGCATGGGGAACGCCTACAGATGAAAGCGATATTGACCTAATAATCGTCTCTGATGTGTTCAATGGACAGAAATTTACTGGCAGAATGGCACAGTTCTTAAAAGAAGTGTGGTTTTCGGAACACATCGACGCCATCTGTTATACGCCAGAGGAATTTGACCGAAAAAAGCGTGAGAATGATACCGTTAACAAGGCTGCAAAGAACGGGATCAGTATCATTTAAGTTACGTTGGAGGGGACTATGAGCACGAGATGTTCAGGGAGAAACGACTTTATGTGGATCGCCTGATAAAGATGAGCAGTGAGTTAGCCGGAATGTTCAGAATCTTGAAAATATGGGTACCGCGGTATGATGAGTTTTTCTGCATAGAATTTTCAGCATCCACTCCAAAAAGGAGGGTAAGAGGTATGCGAGATTCGATTTACCTACATCTTGTGTTATGGTCTGCTTTGATTTCTAATGATCATCTGTTACCAATTTAGTAGTATTTTATTATATTTTTAAGATTTGAACTAACACTTATTACATGATTTAAAACACTATTTGCATAAATCCATAACAACAAGTTGTTAATTTGTATATAATACCCCCATTTACCCCCTAATTTGGAGGGGATACAATTTTCAGACATCTTGACCGATTCTGGTATGTGGTGTAAAAAACCACTTCACTCCCACGCGAAAACTTCTTTTACATAGGTAACAGATGGTTGAGATGATGACAAGGGTGATACTATGAAGATGATGATACACGTTTCATCGGCGGTTCATGATCCTGTGATTGCGAGAGTGATCCTTGAAACCGGTGTTGAGATCAATGTCGACCGCGCAAACATTGACGCAACGAGCGGTGAGATCGTACTCGAGGTGCCTGCCGACTCCTGCGCCCGCGTTGCGACCGCATTCGAACGCCAGGGCGCATCAGTCTCTGTGCTCGAACACCCGATCATCCGGGACGAGAACGAATGCGTGCACTGCGGTGCATGTATTAGCGTCTGCCCGGTTCAGGTCTTCTCATTTAAGGATGACTGGAGTGTTGCGATGGATGAGTCGAAGTGCATCCAGTGTGGCACCTGTGTGACGGCATGTCCGCATGTCGCGCTCATGGTGATGAGTGAGTGAGAGGAGGTTGTGTGATGGCGGGAAAAATCAAGAAAGCACCCTACGGGGGCAAATCAGTTGTAGCTCGGGCTAAGCAGCGGGTGATTCCAATCGGATAATTTGCATCCGAAAACCTCATTTTCCTTTGGTGGTCCCTTCTCATAGTACATGAATGTCATTTTCTTGCCGCAGTTTGGGCATGTTGGTGCCCATTTGTTTGGATTCTTAAGAAAATCATCAAATGTCGCTTGTTTTATACTTCTCTGTATGTGCTTGGAGTATTTTCCTTCGATTCTGTGGCTGTATGCACCGCAATACCGTATCATTTTAAAATTCCTGTCCGGTATGTTCTGAATCAGTGCTTGGATGAACTCTCGCACTGTCATCGTCACAAAGTGTCTCGTGTCATCATGGTCCCCGTACCAGAATGTGACCGTTTTTCCATCGTGCGCTAATACAAGTGTCCTTTGTCCTTGAAGCTACCCAAGCCGCTTCCACCAACGTGGTTTTAAGATAGTTATTGCCGCGCCGAGTCCTGCTATTCTTCACCTTTCCGGCACTTTCATTATTTCCTGAACATATGGCTGC